>NZ_JCAKNG010000007.1:0-174471 GCF_059516005.1 Propioniciclava sp. LT294 | reverse complement strand
GGGACTGTCGGAGTAACGGTGTGTGGGGGTCCGGCCTGATCCGAAAGGAGATGGCCGTGACTGACACGACCGAGATGACCGAGATGATCGACCCCGTGACGGGAGAGATCATCGATCAGAAGCAGCTCGCCGAGCAGCTGCTCGCCCAGGCCAAGGCTCAGGGAATGTCCCTGGTCGGCCCGGGCGGGTTGTTGTCGGGGCTGACCAAGCAGGTCCTGGAGACCGCGCTGGAGGCGGAACTGACCGAGCACCTGGGCCACGAGCACGGCGCAGCGCCGCTGGGCACGAACATGCGCAACGGCACCCGGTCGAAGACGGTGTTGACCGAGATCGGGCCGGTCGAGATCGAGGTGCCCAGGGACCGGGACGGCTCGTTCACGCCGGTGATCGTGCCGAAGCGGAAACGGCGCCTGGACGGGATCGACCAGATCGTGTTGTCGCTGTCGGCCCGCGGCCTGACGACCGGTGAGATCGCCGCCCATTTCGAGGAGGTGTATGGGGCGAAGGTGTCCAAGGACACCATCAGCCGGATCACCGAGAAGGTCGCCGGCGAGCTCGCTGAATGGTCCAGCCGGCCACTGGACCCGCTCTATCCGGTGATCTTCGTCGACGCGATCGTGGTCAAGGTCCGCGACGGCCAGGTCCGCAACACCCCGTTCTACGTGGTGATGGGCGTCACCACCAACGGCGAACGAGACATCCTGGGGATCTGGGCCGGCGACGGCGCCGAGGGCGCCAGGTTCTGGCTGCAGGTGTTCTCCGAGCTGAAGAACCGCGGCGTCGACGACGTGCTGATCGCCGTGTGCGACGGGCTGAAGGGACTGCCGGAGGCGATCACCACCACCTGGGACCGCACCGTCGTCCAGCAGTGCATCGTCCACCTCATCAGAAACTCGTTCCGCTATGCCGGCCGGCAACACCGCGACGCCATCGTCAAGGCCCTCAAGCCGGTGTACACCGCCCCGTCGGAGGCCGCGGCCAGGGATCGGTTCGCCGAGTTCGCCCACGATTGGGGCGGGCGCTATCCGGCGATCGTCAGGTTGTGGGAGAACGCGTGGGCCGAGTTCGTGCCGTTTCTGG
The DNA here is from genome assembly GCF_059516005.1 of Propioniciclava sp. LT294. Lineage (NCBI taxonomy): Bacteria > Bacillati > Actinomycetota > Actinomycetes > Propionibacteriales > Propionibacteriaceae > Propioniciclava > Propioniciclava sp. LT294. The sequence continues at coordinate 173,391 of NZ_JCAKNG010000007.1, read as the reverse complement.
AGTACGACGTGGAGATCCGACGCGTGATCTGTACGACGAACGCGATCGAGAGCATCAACGCCCGTTACCGCCGGGCGGTGAACGCCCGCGGCCACTTCCCCAACGAGGCCGCCGCGATGAAGTGCCTGTACCTGACCACCCGATCGCTTGACCCCACCGGCCACGGAAAGGCACGCTGGGTCGTCAGGTGGAAGCCCGCCCTGAACGCCTTCGCGATCACCTTCGCAGGCAGGTTCGAGAGAGCCACTCACTAGAAACCGCCGGGCCTCACACACCGTTTATCTGACAGACCCGAGCGGGACGCCGCGGCTGTTGCTGCGGAGTCCCGTGCTCGTCGTCGCCGTGCTCTGGAGGCCCCTGTTCTGGGGTTGGCGGGGGTGGTGTTGGTGACGTTGTTGGTGGAGCTGGTGCCCCGGTTGGGTTTGGTGGATGCCCGCTTCCTGCCCCCGGCCTCGACGATTTTCGCGGCGTTGTTCGGGGTGTTGGGTGAGTCGACGTTCTGGGTCGCCCTGGGCAACACGTTGATCACGTGGTTCATCGGTTTGACGATCGCGATGGTGCTGGGTGTGGGTCTGGGCATGTTCATCGGGTCGTTCTCGGTGGTGCGAGAGTTCACGAGCTCGACGATCGAGTTCCTGCGGCCGATCCCGTCGGTGGCGTTGATCCCGTTGGTGATCCTGACGTTGGGCACGGCTCGTCCGCCGACGCTCGTCCTGGTGGTGTATGCCGCTTTCTGGCAGGTGTTGGTGCAGGTGTTGTACGGGGTGGCGGATGTTGACCCGATCGCTCGGGACACGGCGCGGTCGTATCATTTCCGGTTCCTCTCCCAGGGTTATTGGGTGGTGTGGCCGACGGCGTTGCCGTATGTGGTGACGGGTTTCCGTCTGGCTGCGACGGTGGCGTTGATCCTGGCGTTGACGGGTGAGTTGATCATCGGGACGCCGGGGCTGGGCCAGCAGATCGCGATCGCCCAGTCCTCGGGTGCGGTGCCGTTGATGTATGCCCTCATCGTGGTGGCCGGCATTTTGGGTGTGCTGGTGAACGTGGTGGCCCGTTTCATCGAGGCCAAGGCGTTGTTCTGGCATCCGTCGATCCGGAAGGAGGGGGTGTCGTGAAGGACCTCGGTGAGCGTGTCGTGACCCAGCGGGGGCGCATCGTGCGGGATCAGGGTGAGGTCGGGATCGGTGCTCCGGCGGTTGCTCCGGGTTCGGTGGGCGCGCAGATCGATGGTGCTGCTGCACGGATCAAGAAGGGCCGCACGGTCGGTCGTTCGGTGCTGATGGCGGTGGCGTTGCCGGTGATCCTGATCGCCGGGTGGTGGTTGTGGTCGTCGGGCAGCAAGAGCCCGTTCTTTCCGTCGTTGGCCACGATCGTGGGTTCGTTCCCCCAGACGTGGGGCGAGGGCCGCTTGGTGAGCGACCTGGTGCCGAGCGTCATCCGTTTGGTGTTGGGTTACCTGCTCGCGCTGGCGGTCGGTGTCGGGTTGGGCATGCTGATCGGCTCGTCCCGTCGCCTGCGGTTGTTGGTCGAGCCGCCGTTGGAGTTCTTCCGGGCGATCCCGGCCCCGGTGATGGTGCCGGTGTTGATGTTGTTCTTCGGGATCTTCGACACGATGAAGATCATCGTGATCGCGACGGGGTGCTTGTGGCCGATCCTGTTGAACACGGTCGAGGGTGTTCGTGGTGTCGACTCGCTGCTGCTGGACACCTCGCGGGTCTACCGGTTGCGTCCGGGCACGCGGTTCCTCGTGTTGCTGCGCGCGGCGTCGCCGCAGATCGCGGCGGGTGCCCGGCAGGCGTTGTCGATCGGCATCATCTTGATGGTCATTTCGGAGATGTTCGCGGCCAACAACGGCCTGGGTTTCTCCATCGTCCAGTTCCAGCGGTCGTTCGCGATCCCGGAGATGTGGACCGGCATCATCGTCCTGGGCCTGTTGGGTGTGGCCCTGTCCCTGGTGTTCCGCTTGGTGGAGCACCGCGTCCTGGCTTGGTACAACGGCCTGCGGCGCGCAACTCGAGGAGGTAACTGACATGGCTGAGGCGCGTACCGCACCCGGCTCGGAGATGCTGGTCGTCAAGGACCTGCACAAGGTGTACGCCGGTGCCGGTGGGGGCACCGAGGCGATCCGGAACCTGACCTTCGACGTGAAGGCCGGCGAGCTCGTCTGCATCGTCGGTCCCTCGGGTGCCGGCAAGACCACCCTGCTGCGTTCCATCGCCGGCCTGCTGCCGCCGACCTCGGGCACCGTCTCGTTGGAGGGACAGGCCGTCAACGGTCCGCCCAAGGGCATGGCGGTGGTGTTCCAGGAGTATGCGCGCTCGTTGTTCCCGTGGCTGACGGTCCGGGGCAACATCGAGTTGCCGCTGAAGGAGAAGGGGTTGGGCAAGGCCGAGCGGGACAAGCTGGTCGATGAGGCCATCGAGGCGGTGGGTCTGGCCGACAGCCCGCACAAGTTCCCCTGGCAGCTCTCGGGTGGCATGCAGCAGCGTGTCGCGATCGCTCGGGCGGTGGCTTATGAGCCGCACCTGTTGCTGATGGACGAGCCGTTCGCCGCGGTCGATGCGCAGACGCGTGCCGACCTGGAGGACCTGGTCCGGAACCTGTGGCACAAGTACGGGGTGACGTTGTTGTTCGTCACCCACGACATCGAGGAGTCGATCTACCTGGCCCAGCGGGTGCTGGTGTTGTCGGGGCGCCCGACGGTGATCATGGAGGACGTCAAGATCACGCTGCCTGATGAGCGTGACCAGATCACCACGCGGTCGGATCCGGAGTTCGCCCGGTTGCGCACCCACATCCACGAGTTGGTCCAGGCCGCGAAGCGGGGCTACCGCCCCGACGAGGCCCAGGTCTGATCTGAGCCAACGAGGTCCCCGCGGGGTCCGGCACCACGCCGGCCCCGCGGGGACCTTGCTGCGTTCAGGGGGACGGACGCGTCACGACGGCCCCGAGCACGCCCGAGACGGCCATGAGGGACGCCACGAAGACGAGCGGCGGCCACCACGAGCCGGTGAGGTCGAACAGGGCCCCCGCCGCGAACGGGGCCGTGCCGGCGATGACATAACCCACGCCCTGCACCAGGGCCGAGGTGGCGGGCACGTCGGCCGGGTCGTCGCGGTGGCTGATCAGCGTGAGGACGATCGAGAAGCACGCGCCCTGCACGACGCCGGCGAGCAGGGTGGCCGCGATCGCCAGCGGGGCACCGGTTCCCAGGAGCACCAGGGCAACCGTGTAGGCGGCGACCGTGGTCACGAACGTCACCCGCAGGTGGCCGCGCTGCAGGAACGGCCCCACGCCGAGGGCGCCGATGATGCCCAGGGCGCTCAGCAGGCCCACCAGCAGGCCGGCGGTGGCAGGCTCGACGCCGTGGCCGCGCAGGATGGTGGCCAGCCACGTGAGCAGCGTGTAGAACCCCGCCGACTGGGCGCCGAACATCACCGCCAGCAGCCAGGTGACCGGACGCCGTGCGACGCGGCCCATGCCGGTGGGTGGGGTGCGGACCTTGCTGGTGCCCTGGTCGTCGGCGAGGACGGCCCGTGCAGCGAGGGACCACCCCACCAGCGCCACCAGCGACGGGACGGCCCAGATCGCCAGCGCGCCCGTCCAGCCCAGCCCTGTGTCGCGGGCCAGCGGCAGCGACACCGCGGAGGCCACCGCGGCGCCGAGGTTCATCACGACCACGTTCATGGACGACAGGGTGGGCACGCGGTCCCCGAAGCGTTCGCGCACCACCGAGGGCAGCACCACGTTCGCGACGGCGATGCCGGTCGCCGCCAGGGCCGTGCCGCCGAAGAAGGCCGCGGTGGTCCCCGCCGAACGGACGACGATCGCCACGGTCAGCACCAGGAGTGCTCCGCCCAGGGTCCGTTCCGGCCCGAAGCGCGCCACCAGGAACGGGGTGAGCAGCGCCAGCAGCGAGAACCCCACCAGGGGGATGGTCCCGGACAGCCCGGCGATGGTCGGGCTCAGGCCCAGGTCCTCGCTGATGCCCGGCAGGATCGGCCCGACGCCGGAGAGCGGCGAGCGCATCACCAGCCCGACGAGCACCAACCCCACGACCAACCACACCAGGTGGGTCGCCCGACCGGACCCCGCCGCCACGCCGTTGTGCATGGGCGCAGCCTACGGTGCGGCTGCCACCGCCCCGCGCACGGCGGCCGCGACCGCGGCGGCGCCGCGCTCGGACAGCGTGATCGTGTAATGGTTCACGTCCGGAACCTCCACGGCGCGGACGCGCGGCTGGCGCGCGACCTGCTCGGCCACCCAGGCCGCCGGGAACAGCCCGCCGGGCTCGTCGGCCATGCCGCGCTCCGCACGCAGGAAGGTGGCGTCGACGGCGAGGTTCTTCAGGGCGATGATGCCGGCGTTGCCCGGCGTGACGAGGTCGCGCGAGTCGGCGGCCATGGCCTCGTAGGAGGTGGCCGGGCGCAGGGCACCGCCGTCGGGGACGAGGTCGTAGTCGACGTAGGTCTCCAGGTCGGGGGTCCAGTCGGCGAAGGCCGGGTGGGCGCGCCAGAAGGCGCGGTACTCCTCCGCCGACGCGAACGTCCGGGACAACCGGTCCGCGGCAGGGCCCAGCGTGCGCCGCAACGACTCCTCCGGGTCGAGGTTCGGGTCCCCCCTGAGCGGCAGGCCGCCGTCCACCAGCACGAGGCCCGACACCCGCCCGGGGTGTTCGTGGGCGAGCGTCAGCACGGCGTAGCCGCCCATGGAGTGGCCGACCGCCACGCAGTGATCGACGCCCAGCTCCGTCAGGAGCGCGGCCAGGTCGTCGCCGTGCCGCGACATGCCGTAGGGGCCGGTCAGTCCTCGGGATCCGCCCCGTCCGCGCAGGTCCGGGGCGATGATGCGGACGTCCGGCAGCTGCCGCGCCAGCGGAGCCCAGGCCTTGTGCGAGGACGTGATGCCGTGCACCGCCAGGATGGTCGCGGAGTGGGCCTCGGGTTCCCAGAGGCCGACGTGCAGGCCCTGGGTGGAGTCGAACTCGCGGAACATGGTCACTCCTTCGCTTCAGGTGCCGCGGGCGCGTCCGGGCGCAGGGCACGGGTGATGAGGTCGAGGGTGTGTTCGAAGACGTCCTCGGGGATGGGCGCTGCGCCGTCGGGGCCCTCCTGCCACAGGATCCAGCGCATGCCGACGATCTCGCCGATGCCCATGAGTGCCCAGGCGGTCACCTCGGGGTCGAGCGGGGCGATCTCGCCGGCGTCGGACGCCGCGGCCAGCGCCTTGCGGTACCCCTCGACGATGCGCCCGTAGTGCAGGTGCATCGCGTCGGGGGAGACGAACTCGGCCTGCCGGATGATCCGGTACAGCTGCGGCACCTCGGTGGTGAACTGGAAGAAGGCCCGGAAGCCGGCCCGTTCGGCGGCCAGCCGGTCGGGGGCATCGGCGATCGCCTGCGTCATGCGGTGCCGCATCCGGCGGTTGAGGTCCTCGACGAGTTCGTTGAACACGGCGAGCTTGCCGTCGAAGTAGAGGTAGAAGGTGCCCATGGCGACGCCGGCTCCCTCGGTGATCCGCACGATCGAGGCATCGTGGTAGCCGACCTCGCCGAACACCTTCAGTGCGGACTCGAGGATCTTCTCCCGCGTCCGTTGTCCTCGCGCGGTGCGTGGTGCCGAACTCATCGGAGCGCCTCCTCGCGCAGGGCGGAACGTCTGACCTTCTCGAGGCTGGCGGACGGGAGGGCGTCCGTGAAGTGGATGCGTGCGGGCACCTTGTAGGCCGCGAGGTGCTCCCGGCAGTGCTCCAGCAGCGACTGCTCGTCGACCGCCACGCCGCCGCGCCGGACGACGAACGCGGCGCCGACCTCGCCGCGGCGGGCGTCCGGCACGCCCACGACGGCGGCACGGGCCACGCCGGGGTGGCGCAGCAACACCTGCTCCACCTCGACCGGCGAGACGTTCTCGCCCGCGGTGATGTAGATGTCGTCGATGCGGTCGAGCACCCAGTGGTGTCCCTCGGCGTCCCGCCGGACGAGGTCCCCGGTGTGCAGCCACCCGCCGCGCAGGGCGTGGGCGGTGGCGTCCGGATCGCCCAGGTAGCCGGCGAACACGCTGGGGCCACGCACGAGCAACTCGCCCGTGGCCTCCCCCTCCACGATGACGCCCGTCACCGGGTCGGCGATCGCGCACGTGACGTGCGGGTACGGGACCCCCGCCGAGCCGGCCTTCTCGACCGCGAGCTCGGCGGGCAGGCAGAGCACGTTGGGGCCGGCCTCGGTGAGACCGTAGCCCTGGGTGAGCCGGACGCCGCGGGCGTGCCACGTGCGCAGCAACGGCAGGGGCATCGGGGCCCCACCGACGACCAGCAGGCGCAGGGAGGAGAGGTCGGCCTCGGCGAACCGGCGCTGCTCGGCCATCATCAGGTAGTGCGTCGGGACGCCCATCATCGTCGTGACCCGGCGGTGCTCGATGAGGTGCAGGGCCCGCCGGGGGTCGAAGGTGCGCTCGAGCACGACCGTCGCGCCGACCCACAGGGCCAACAGGAGCTGGATGTTCCAACCCCCGGCATGGAACTGCGGCAGCACCGTCAGCACCACATCGTCGGAGGTGAGGGGGACGGCCCGCCCGAAGGTGAGGTTCGTCCAGTGGCAATTGCCCTGGGTGAGGACCACCGCCTTGGGCCTTCCCGTGCTGCCCGCGGTGAACAGGATGAGCAGCGGGTCGTCGTCGGAAGCCCGGCGTGCAGCCCGGGCGGTGGTGCGGTGGTCCCGGAGGGGGAGCGCGGCATCGAACTCCGCGAAGTCGATGTGCGGGGCGGGATCCTCCAGCCCCGCCAGCGCCGAGGCCATCGTCTGCCCGTGCTCGGGTTCGCTCACGGCCAGCACCGGGTCCGCGATGCGGAGTTGTTCGGTCAGTTCGCGCGGGGTGAGCCGCCACGACAGCGGCACCAGGCCCAGACCCAGTTCGGCGCAGGCGAAGAACAGGGCCACCTGGTCGGCGCTGTTGCCGGTCAGGGTGGCGATCCGGTCGCCGGGGGCGTGACCGGCCTGGCGCAGCGCGGCCGTGAAGCGGTCGATGCGCAGCGAGAGTGCCCCGTAGCTGAGGGCGACGCCCCGGTCGTCCAGGGCCACCTTGTCGGGTGTCAGCCGGGCACGCTCGGCGACCCACCGGCCGAGGGTGAGGTCACCGGAGTTGCTCATGTGTAGTCCTCGAGTGCCCGGCGAGGATGGGCCGTGCGGCGCGCGGTGAGGCGCTCCAGCGCGCTGGTGAGCCCGCCGGGCAGGAACAGCACCACCAGGATGAACAGCGTACCGAGCAGGAACATCGGCTCGCTCAACGGGATGTGCAGCAGCGGCGGCAGACTGTCGATGACCGGCGAGTTGGCCAGGGCGGCCAGGCGCTGGTCCAGCAGGGTGTAGACGACTGCGCCGAGGATGGCACCCCAGCGCTTGCCGACGCCGCCCAGCACGACCATCACCAGCAGGCTGAGCGTGAGGTCGGTGCCCGTGGAGGTGTGGCTCGCGCCCGACTGGAGCAGCAGGAACACGATGCCGACGAAGGTGGCCAGCGTCCCGGCGACGGCGAAGGCGATCAGCTTGACGAAGTAGGGGCGCCCGCCGAGGACCTTGATGCGCATCTCGTTCTCGCGGACCGCGGCGACGGAGTGCCCGAGGCGGGAGTTCTCGATCCAGACGGTCACGAGGTAGACGACCACGAGCATCGCCAGCGCCACCCAGTAGAGGTTGCGCGTGTTGACGACGCCCACGAGGAAGTCCGGGACATGGGCGGTGCGCAGCGTCAGGCCCTCGTCGCCGCCGGTCGTGTTGCCCGGGTTGCGGCGCACCAGCACGTTGGCCGCCTGCGCGAAGGCAAGGGTGACCATGGCGAAGCTGATGCCGGAGACGCGCAGGCTGATGGCGCCCAGGACGTTCGCGACGACGATGCCGATCACGATGACCAGCAGCGCGGCCGGGATGAGCGGCAGGTCGGTGTGCCTGAGCACCAGGGCCAGGCCGTAGACGCCGACGCCGAAGTACAGGGCGTGCCCGAAGCTGAGCAGCCCGGCGACGCCGAACAGCAGGTGGTAGGTCAGGGCGAGGGCGACCATCAGCATGGTGAAGGCCATCAGGTGCAGGGAGCCGGCCGTCCACGTGGGGCCGGGCAGGATGCCCAGGCCGGGGATGTCCAACAGGGGCAGGAACACCAGCAGCAGCAGGACCGCGGCCCCGATGAGGTACCCGAGGTTGCCCTTGAGCGGGGCAGGGGGACGGGGCGAGGCCATCACCGGGCCGCCTTTCCGAGCAGGCCCTGTGGGCGGACGAGCAGCACCACGGCGAGCAGCAGGACGACGACCAGGTCGCCCACGCCGAGGTAGAAGTTGGCGAACTGCTGCAGGAGCGCCACGAGCACGGACGCGATGGCCGCACCGGCCAGCGACCCCATGCCGCCGATGACGGTCACGATGAACGCGAAGATCAACAGGCTGCCCCCCAGCAGCGGAGAGACGTACCCGTAGTAGTGAGAGGCGAGGACACCGCCGATGCCGGCCGCGACGCCGCCGATGGTGAACACCACGGTGAACGCCTTGCGGACGTCGATGCCCAGCGCGGTCACCATCGCGCGGTTCTCGACGCCGGCGCGGATGATGAGGCCGTACCGCGTCCTGTTCAGGAACAGGACCAGTCCGCCGAGCACCAGCAGCGCGGCCAGGATCGAGACGAACCGGTCGTTCGGGATCGGCGCGCCCAGGACGTTCGTGGTCTCGCGCATCCAGCCGCCGGCCTCCATGAAGATCGGGTCGGGCCCCCAGATGCCCTCGAACAGGGCGACGGTCGCCAGCGCGAGGCCGACCGTGACCAGCACCTGCTCGATGTGGCGTTTGTAGAGCGGGCGGATCAGCAGCAGTTCGGTGAGCGCGGCGAACACCGCACCCACGATCGCGCCGACGGCCAGGGAGGCGAACAGGCCACCCCACGTGGAGATGCCGACGCGTCGCCCGACCTCGAAGCCGGCGAAGGCAGACAGGGTCAGGAAGCTGCCGTGGGCGAAGTTGAGGACGCCCATCAGCCCATAGATCAGGCTCAGGCCGGACGCGACGAGGAAGTACAGCGCGCCGAGGCCGAGGCCCGTGATGAGGAGCAGGACGAAGGTGCTCACACGTGTCCCCCCGGTCGGTGGTGGTCGTGGGCGTCGGTGGAGACGCCGAGGAGGCGCTGGACGCGGCCGGGGTCATCGAGCAGCTCGGCCGCCGGGCCGGTGTGCACGACGCGGCCGGCGTCGATGACGACGACGCGGTCGGCCAGCCGCTCGATGACCTTGAGGTTCTGCTCCACGAGCAGGATGGGCACGGACGTCGACGCCTCGGCCAGGGCCTCGGCGACCTCGTGCACGATCCTCGGGGCGAGGCCCTTGGTGGGCTCGTCCACCAGGAGCAGCCGGTTGTCGTTGATGAGCGCGCGGGCCAGCGACACCATCTGCTGCTGGCCGCCCGACAGCGTGCCCGCGCGTTGTTTGGCGCGCTCGGCGAGTTCGGGGAACAGGGTGTGGACGTACTTCCACTTGGGCTGGGCCTGCCGGACGGCCAGCTCCAGGTTCTCGCGCACCGTGAGCAGGGTGAAGACTTCGCGGTCCTCGGGCACGTAGGCGATGCCCGACTGCACGATCCGGTGAGTGGGCTCGTGCTCGATGCGCCGGCCGTCGAAGGTGACCTCGCCGGTGCGGTCGTACAGGCCGAGGATGCCCTTCAGCGTCGACGACTTGCCCACGCCGTTGCGGCCGAGCACGGCGGTGACGCCGGTCGGCAGCACGTCGAACGAGACCGACTCGACGACCTGCTGGCCGGCGACGGTGGCGCGCAGGCGCCTGACCGACAGCAGGGGCGCAGCGGTGGCGTCCGGTGTGGCGCTCATGCGATGTCGCCCAGATAGGCCGACTGGACGGTCGGGTTGGCCATGATCGTCTCCGGGGTGTCGATGGCGAGCAACTCGCCCCGGTGCATGACGGCGACGCGCGAGACCAGACCGAGGACCACCTCGAGGTGGTGCTCGACGATCATCACGGTCCTGCCCGTCGCGTTGAGGTCGCGGATGACCTCGGTCAGGCCGGGGACGTCGGCGTGGGCGACGCCGGCCATGGGCTCGTCCAGCAGGATCACCAGCGGGTCCTGGGCGAGCAGGACGGCGATCTCGAGTTTGCGCTTGTCGCCGTGGGAGAGGTCCCCTGCGTGGGCTCCGCGGGCGGACAGGCCCACCCGTTCGAGGTGTTCGTCGGCCTCGAGTGACGCGGCGTCCGTGCTGCGGGGGAAGCGGAGGATGGAGAGGTTGCCGCCCATCCGGGACTGGGCGGCCAACCGGACGTTCTCGTGGACCGACAACCGGGGGAACAGGCTCGACGTCTGGAACGTGCGCCCCAGCCCCGCGCGGGCACGGGCCGCGATGGAGGCATGGGTCACGTCGTTGCCGTCGAGGAACACCTGTCCGGTGGTGGCGGGGTTGATGCCCGAGATCAGGTTGAACAGCGACGTCTTGCCCGCACCGTTCGGCCCGATCACGCCCACCATCTCGCCGGGGGCCACCGTGAAGGAGACGTCCTTCACGATGCGCGCCCCACCCACCTGCCAGCCGAGGCCCCGGGCCTCGATGGCCGGCACCGCAGTCGCCCCGCTCACTGCTGTCAGCCGATCTTCTTCTCGGGGGGCGCCACCGTGGCGGGTTCGACCTTGTTGATGAGTTCCGGCTTCCAGGAGTCGCCGTCCTTGACGAGCTTCACCTGGTACATCTCCTGCACCAGGGCGTGGTCGGAGGCGCGGACCTGGGTCTTGCCCTTGGGGCCGTCGAACGACCAGCCCTCGAGCGAGGCGATCATCCTGTCGACGTCGCCGCCACCCTCCTTGATCGCGTGGACGATCATCTGCGCGGCGACGAAGCCGTCCGGGGTGAAGAGGTCGGCCTTGCCGCCGGCCTTCTCGACGCCCGCGATCATCTTCTTCTCCGCGTCGTTGCCCGAGGCGCCCGGGAAGTAGTGGTTGAGGAAGGTGATCTTGTCGGATGCGGCGCCGTAGGCGCCGTAGGTGGCGCGGTCACCGAGGCCGGTGGACACCGTGGTGGATTCGAGGACGCCCTGCTGGGCGACCGCCTGCCACATGGCGCCGGACGTCGCGCCCGCCCAGGCCACGAAGACCAGGTCGGGCTTCGCGTCGACGAGCTGGCGGGCGAACGGGGTGAACTCGGTGACGTCCTCGGGGACGAGCACCTCGTTGACGGTGGCCCCCTTCGCGCCGAGGACGGCCTTGACGGCAGCCACGTTGCCCTGGCCGAACGCGTTGTTCTGGGCGAAGACGGTCACCTTGGCCCCGTTGGGGATGCCGTTGGCGGCCGTCGCGACATCCTGCAGCGACTGGCGGCCCGAGCGGAAGGTGTACTTGTTGATGCCGGTGATGGCGTCCGTGGCGGCGGGTCCGGAGATGTAGAGGATCTTGTTCTGCTCGGCCTGTTCGGCCAGCTTCAGTGCGACACCGGAGACGACGGTGCCGCCGATGATCTTGGTGCCGTTGCCGATGGCGTCCTTGGCGGCGGCGACGGCCTTGTCGGCGTTGCCGGCGTCATCGGTGTAGGTGATCTCAAGCTTGCGCCCGTCAACAGTGCCCGTGCCGTCGGTGGCGTGGTCGAGCCCTGCCTGGAAGCCCTGGTAGAACGTCTCGCCGTAGGCGGCGAGCGGGCCGGTCTTGGAGTAGATGATGTCGACCTTCACCGGGGTGGTGTCGGCGGTCCCGGCCGACCCGGTGGCGCCGGGAGCGGGGGCGTTGCCCGGTGCGGCGGCGTTGGGGGCGCACGCGCTGAGCGTCAGGGCCAGCGCGGCGGCGCCGGCGACGAGGAACTTCGTTGTCCGCATGGGAATCCCTTCACGACGGTTCACAACCTGAATACTGATTCAGGTATCGCCCCATCGTGGGTTCCCCGTCCGTCGGCAGTCAAGGGCTGTGACCGACTCGTTACTGTGCGCGGAGCAGGCGGTCGTCCGGGGTGGGGCCGCCCGCCCGCGCAAGGTCAGGGCGGGAGGGGCCTCGGTGTCCGAACGGCGAACCGGGGCTGACCCCGACGGATCAGCCCCGGTTCAGCGCCGGGAGCAGGGTCAGCCCTGCTCGTCGTACCCCAGATCGACCTCGTCGTGGAGGCCACCCACGGTGTCCTTGGCGTCGCCACCGGGGGGCGGGGTGAAATCGTTCTCGTGGTGGGTGCCGCGGGCGCGCTCCCACGACTTGCGGACCTCGGCCTCGGCCTCGGCGCGACCGGTCCACACGGCGCCCTCGACCGACTTGCCCGGCTCGAGGTCCTTGTAGACGCTGAAGAAGTGCTCGATCTCGAGCAGCGTCAGGTCGGGCATGTCCGTCAGGTTGCGGATGTTGGCCTGACGCATGTCGGCGACCGGGACGCAGAGGACCTTGTCGTCACCGCCCATCTCGTCCTGCATCCGGAACATGCCGATGGCGCGGCACTCGATGAGGCAGCCGGGGAAGGTCGCCTCGGGGAGGAGCACCATCGCGTCCAGCGGGTCGCCGTCCTCGCCGAGGGTGCCCTCGACGAACCCGTAGTCGTTCGGGTAGGCCGTCGCGGTGAACAGCGTGCGGTCGAGGCGGATGCGACCGTTGTGGTGGTCCATCTCGTACTTGTTCTTGGTGCCCTTCGGGATCTCGATGGTGACGTCGAAGTGCAACGGGGGCTTGACCTTGGGCCGTTCGAAGCTGGCGCGCATGGATTTCCTCACAGACGTTGTGGTGCGTTTCCCTCAGGCTAGCGCCGAGGTGCCCCGGTGGGCATGTCCAGATGGTCCCACTCTCAACCAGCGAGCGTCAGGCCCGTCGAGATCAACGTGTGAGCCGACACCGCCAGCAGGAGGATCGCGAACGCCCGCGTCAGCAGGACGGGGTCGGCCCTGCCCGCGACCCGGACGCCCCCCAGCGACCCGACCGTGGTCGCGAGGGTGAAGGCGGCCACGAACGGCCAGTCCAGGTGGACGCCCAGGCCGAGCTTGGACACCAGCGCGGCGGCGCTGTTGATCGCGATCACGAGCAGGGAGGTGGCCGCGGCCGTCCGGATGGGCAGCCGCAGCAGCAGCGTCAGGGCGGGCACGATCGCGAAGCCGCCCCCCACGCCGAAGAAGCCGGTGAGCGCGCCCACGAGCAGGGCGGCCAGCACGGTCGCGACCAGGGTGCGCGGGTGGCGCAGGGAGGCGGGTCGGGCGTCCGCGTCCCTCGGGCGCCAGGGGCGCAGCATCAGCGACGCGACGAGGGCGAGCAGCGCGCCGAAGGCGAGCATGAGGAGGTTGGGGTCCAGCCCTCTGGCCAGGAAGGATCCCGCAACGGCGCCGATCGTGCCGATGCCGGCGAACGCGAGCCCGCGCCCCCAGTCGACCCGCCCGGTCCGCGCGTGCGCGACCACCGCCACGAGCGAGGACGACCCGATGATGACCAACGAGGCCGTGGTGCTCTCCAGGATGCCCATCCCGAAGCCGTAGGCCAGGACCGGGATCGTGATGATGGCGCCGCCGCCGCCCAGCGCGCCGAGCACGACGCCGATGGCCAGGCCGACGAGGACGGCGGCGACGATCGTCACGGAGCCACCACGGGGAGCCCCACCTGCTCGGCGCGTTCGAAGTTGTCATCCACGTGGACGACCCTACGCCCATGGGCCGACAGGATCGACGACGCGATCGACGCGCGGTAACCGGCGGCGCAGTGCACCCACACCTCCTCGCCGGCGGGCACGTCGTCGAGGCGGTGCAGGAGGTCGTGCAGGGGGATGTGCACGGCGCCCTCGATGTGGCCGGCCTCCCACTCCAGCCGGCGGCGCGTGTCCAGGACGGTGACCGAGCGGTGGTGACGGACGTCGCGGAGATCCTCGAACGTGGCACGGGGGTACGTGGCGAGCGGCGCGTCCGTCCAGTCGGACGGCCCGCCCGTACCGGCGGACTCCAGCCGCTCGATGCCGATCCGCACGAGCTCGCGCTGGGCCTCGGCGACCTCCTCGGGGGTGTTGGCCAGGAGCGTCAGGGGCGTCCCCCAGGGGATGAGCCAGCCGACGTACGTCGCAAACTGGCCATCCAGGCCCGCGTTGAAGGTGCCGGGAACGTGCCCGGCCGCGAACGCCACCCGGTTGCGGATGTCGACGACCCACTCGCCGGCCTCGAGGCGGCGGCGGAGTGTGTCCTTGTCGGCCCTCTCCGGCTCACTGAGGTCGGCCTCCCCCGGCCCCGCGCTGTTGGCCGCGCCCATGTGGGCGTAGTAGGCGGGCCAGACGTCGAGGCCGTCGAGCAGGTCGGCGATCCACTCCTGTTCCGGCTGGGTGAGGACCGGGTTCTCGGACTTCTCGATGCCGATCGTCGAGCGGTCGGCGGACGCCTGGGTGGACGAGCAGAAGCTGCCGAAGCCGTGGGTGGGCAGGACGCGCGCCGCGTCCGGCAGTTCGGACGCGAGCCGGTGCGCCGAGGCGTACTGGCGGTGCGCGAGGGCGTCCGTGTGCTGGGGGCCGAGCAGGTCGGGGCGGCCGGTCGACCCGAACAGCAGCGAGCCGCCGGTGAAGACGGCGATGTCCTCCTCGCCGTCGGACAGCGCGTAGGACAGATGGGTGAACGTGTGCCCCGGGGTCGCGATGGCGCGGATGCGCATCGTGTCGCCGACCTCGATGACGTCGCCGTCGCGGACGCCCACCCGGTCGAACGAGACGGGATCGTCGGCGTTCACGTGGTAGGCGGCGTCGACCTGCCGGGCGAGGGCGTGGCCGCCGGTCACGTAGTCGTTGTGGATGTGCGTCTCGAAGACGTGGGTGATGCGGACGCCGGCTGCTTCGGTGATCTCGAGGATCCGGTCGATGTCGCGCTGGGGATCGATGACGGCGGCGACGGTGCCGTCGTGGGCCACGTAGGTGCGGTCGCCCAGGCTCGGGGTGTCGATGGGAATGATCTCAATCATGGTGCCTCCTCGACGGCAATATACCCCCCGGGGTATCATCTGGCCAGACGTGGAGAGGGGAACGTGGTGGCGCGACGCATGGGCATGGCGGACTTCGTGGCCGGGTACGACGAGACGACCGTGGTCGTGGACGTGCGCGAGGCGGCCGAGTATGTGGCGGGGCACGTGCCGGGCGCGATCTTCGCGCCGATGAGCCGCATCGCGCTGCACCTCGCCGGCCTGCCGCGGGACCGAACCGTCCACGTCGTCTGTGCGTCCGGGAACCGCAGCGGCTCCATGGCCGACCTGATGGCCGCCCAGGGCATCGACGCGGTCTCCGTCGACGGCGGCACCGAGGCCTGGATCGCCGCGGGGCGGCCGGTCGTGACCGGACGCGAACCCCGCTGAGCGATCGGGCGGGGGCGTCCGCCACAATGGGTGCTCCGGGGCGCCCGTCCCGCGGAGGGAGGCCCAGGTGTCCGGACGCCGTGGTTGGGCGTGGCGCGCACTGCTGTGGATCGCGGTCCTCGTGGTGGCACTCGCCGTCGTCGGCCTCCAGTTCGTCGTCCGGCCGCAGTTGGCCGACGATCCGCGCGTCGGCAGCGGACGCCTCGACCAGCCCGCCATCGCGGACCCGCCCACACCCGTGCTGCCCGAGTTGGGCGCCCCCGACCGGGAGGCGACCGCGGCCGGGCTGGCCCAGCGCCTGGCCGGCGTCCCCCGCGACGGGGTGGGGGACGTGGTGGCCCTGGTGGTCGACGCGCGCACCGGCGCCGAGCTGTACCGGGAGGGGAGTGGCGCCCGGACGCCTGCGTCCAGCCTGAAGGTGCTCAGCTCGCTGGTCGCTGTGGATGTCCTCGGCCCGGAGCGCCGCTTCGCCACGACGGCCTTCCTGACCGCAGACTCGGGCACCGTGGTGCTTCGTGGTGGGGGAGACCCGCTGCTCGCCGGCGCCGCCCGACCGGACGAGCGCCCTCGGCGGCCGTCGCTGGAGGAGTTGGCGGCCGACACGGCCGCCGCGCTGCAGGCCCGCGGTGTCACCGTGGTGGCGCTGGCCTACGACACCTCGCTGTTCGCCGGTCCCGGCTGGAACCCGGCCTGGCCCGATTTCTTCTCCCGCTCGGTCGCGCCCATCACCGCGTTGACGGCCGACCATGCCCGCCCCAACCTCGCTCCGACGGCGTTGGAGCGCGCCCCCGACCCCGCCGCTTTCGCTGCGGGGAAGTTCGCCGGCTTCCTGGGTGCCCACGGCATCACCGTCACCGGCACCAGTTCCGCCACCACCCCCCAGGACGCCACCGAACTCGCCGGCGTCGACTCGCTCCCGGTGGCCGTCATCGCCGAATACGTGCTGGCCCACTCCGACAACGACTCCGCCGAGACATTGCTCTGGCAGACCGCCCTCGCCCGGGAGCAGGCGGCCACGCCCACGGACGGGGCGGCCGTCCTCGCCGCCGAACTCCAGCGCCTCGGTCTGTGGGGCGATGGCATGAGGGTGCTGGACGGCAACGGCATCGCGTCCGAGAACCAGGTCACCCCGGACGCCCTGGTCGGCGCCATCCGCCTGACCCTCTCCGACCCCGACCTGCGCTCGATCGCCAACGGACTGCCCGTCGCGGGCGTCACCGGGACGCTCGCCGAGCGCTTCGAGACCGCGGACGCCGCGGGTGGCCGTGGGATGGTGCGCGCCAAGACCGGGACCATCCGCGGTGTGAACACGCTCACCGGGTACGTCGTGACCGCTGACGGACAGCCGCTCGCGTTCGCCCTGATGACCTCGGGCGGGGCCGGCCAGACCTCGGCACGGGCCTGGCTCGACCGGGCTTCTGCGGCCCTCGCGTCGTGCGGGTGTTCCTGAGGCGGCACCGGCGCGTCGAGGGCGTCGCTCCCGGAGCCGAGCACCACGGGGGCGGGGTGTGCGTGCGCCTACGCTTGCGCCCATGAGCTCGCTCCCGTTCATCGACGTCGAGGTCGCCGCCGCGGTGGGCGGGCGGTTGGTCCCGCCCGGTCCACTGCTGGGCAGCCACGAGGTGGCCGAGGTCGTGGAGGGACTGCGCGCCGCGGCGAGGGCGTCCGTCGGGCCCGTGGCACGGGTGACCGGGCTGGGTGCCGACGCAGACGGTCCCATGCTCGTGGTCGACCGGCCCACGTGGGTCCGCGCCAACGCCCAGATGGCCCTCACGATGCTGGCCGAGGCGTCCGGCCACCCCTACCCACAGCCGGAGCGACTCCGGGACAAGGTCGCCGGCCGCGCCAACGGCGCCCAGATGGGCGCGGTGCTGGCGGTGCTGGGCTCGCGCATCCTCGGCCAGTACCTGCCGTTCCTCGCCGAGCCGCGCCTCCTGCTCGTGGCACCGAACGTCGCCAAGATCGAGCGCGCGATGGGTGTGGACCCGGCCGACTTCCGGCTCTGGGTCTGCCTGCACGAGCAGACCCATCGCCTGCAGTTCGCGCATGCGCCCTGGCTGCGGGGGCATCTCCTGCGCGAGGTGGGCCGGCTGCTCCACGACGAGGGATCGGGCCGGAGCCGCGGACGTCCCTCGACCATCATCGACGTCGTCACCACTCCGGAGCAGAAGAGGGTCTTCGAACGCGTGACCGCCGTGATGAGCCTGCTCGAGGGCTACGCCGACGACATGATGGACCGCGTCGGCCCCGACGTCGTCCCCACGGTGGCGACGATCCGCCAGCGGTTCAACGCACGCCGCAACCGGGGCGGCTGGACGAAGGCCCTCAACAGAGCCCTCGGGATGGACCTCAAGCTCGCCCAGTACCGCGACGGCGCCGCCTTCTGCCGCCACGCGATCGACCGTGTGGGCGTCGCCGGCCTCAACGTCGTGTACGACGGAGCCGACAACCTGCCCACCCCCGACGAGATCCGTGACCCGGCGCGCTGGTTGCGGCGCGTGCACGTCTGATGGCCCGCCGGGCACTCGGCCCCGCCACCCTCGCGGTCGTCCGGGCGGTGGACTCGCTCCCACCGGCATCGTGGCTGGTGGCCTGCTCCGGCGGTGCCGACTCCCTCGCGCTGGCCTGGGCCGCCCACCATGTCGCGAGTCGCCGCGCAACTCCCGTGGCGGCGCTGGTCGTCGACCACGGCCTCCAGCCGGGGTCGGACGCCGTGGCCGCGGCCGTGCTCGACGTGCTCGCCTCCTTCGGCTTGTCCGGCGACGCGGTGGCCGTCACCGTCCCGGACGCCGGGGCCGGGCCCGAGGCGTCCGCCCGCGAGGCGCGCTACGCCGCGCTCGAACGGGCCTCCGGGGACCGGACGGTGCTCCTGGGGCACACGCGCGACGACCAGGCAGAGACGGTCCTGCTCGGGCTGGCCCGCGGCTCGGGCCCGCGCTCGCTGGCCGGGATGCCCGCAGCCCGTGGCCCGTTCCGGCGTCCCCTCCTCGACCTCACTCGGGAGACGACCGCCTCGGCCTGCTCCGAACTGGGTCTGGCCCCGTGGCAGGACCCCATGAACGCCGATCGCCGGTACGCCCGGGTCCGGGTGCGCGAGGTGGTCCTGCCGATGCTCGAGGAACAGCTCGGCCCCGGTGTCCGCGACGCCCTCGCCCGCTCGGCGACCCTGCTCTCGGAGGTGCTCGGCCGGGCGGGCGCCGACACCGACCCCGACGCGGACGCCGCCGACTGCGCCTGGTTGGCCGGCCTCGCCCCGGGGCACCGGAGGAGGGCCCTTCATCAGTGGCTGCGTGCGTCCGGCGCACGCGACCTCTCCTCCTCCCACGTGCACGCGGTCGAGGGGCTGGTCACCTCCTGGCGCGGCCAGAAGGGCATCGACGTGCCGGGTGGCCGGGTCCTGCGCCGCGATGGGCGGCTGGTGCTCGACCTGAAGTAGGCTTCTGGGCGTGGACGCAACGCACATCAGCAGTGACCTGACGAAGGTTCTCTACACCAACGATCAGGTACAGGCCCGGTTGGCCGAGATCGCCGCCGAGATCGACCAAGAGTACGCAGACAAGGACATCCTGCTGGTCGGCGTCCTGAACGGTGCCGTCATGGTGATGGCGGACCTCTCCCGTCACCTCAAGTCCCACGTCCAGATGGACTGGATGGCGATCTCCTCCTACGGCTCGGGTACCCAGAGCTCCGGCGTGGTGCGCATTCTCAAGGACCTCAACACCGACATCGAGGACCGTCACGTCCTGGTCGTGGAGGACATCATCGACACCGGCCTGACGCTGGCCTACCTGATCCAGAACCTCAACTCCCGCAGGCCGGCGAGCCTGGAGATCATGACGATGTTCCGCAAGCCGGAGGCCGTGAAGAGCCCCGTCCACGTGAAGTACGTCGGCTTCGACCTGCCCAACGAGTTCGTGGTCGGCTACGGTCTGGACTACGCGGGTCGTTATCGCAACCTCACCGACGTGGGCACGCTCGCGCCGCACGTCTACAGCTGACCCCGGGCCCCGCTCAGTTCCTCGGTGCCTCGAGCACGTCCAGGATTGCTCCGAAGCGCAGCAACTGCGTCGGGTCGGGGAAGCCACGCTCCAGCGCGGCCGAGACGTCCACGAGCCGCGCGTCCGGGGCGAGGGACGTGACGAGGGCGCTGATGGTGGCGTCCGGACGATCGAGAACGACCAGGCAGGGCTGCTTCTTCAGCGCCACCACGATGCGGGTCGCGCTGCCGGCGCCCACGACGCGGACGTACATCCCGCGCTGGCGCAGTTGGGCGGCGATGCCCTCGCCGAGCAGCGGGTAGGCCTGCACCACCAGGGCGCGCGGACGGTGTCCGCCGGCGTGCGCACGAGCCATGGTCCACCTCCGCGGGATTCGGGCCGAACCCCATCCTGACGGATCGCCGGACGCGAGCCCATCCATCGCACGGCACAGGATCAGGCGTCCGGGAGCCCCAGCCCCTGCCGGACGATGTAGGCCGCGGCCTGGCTCCGGTTGGTCATCTGCAACTTCTCGAGCGCGTTGTGCACATGGCTCTTGACCGTGCCCTCGGTGATCGTCAGCTCCTTGCCGATCTCCTTGTTGGACAGGCCGCCGGCGACGAGGCGGAGGATCTCGATCTCGCGGCGGGTCAGCTTCTCGGTGGGCTCGTCGGGCAGGACCGCTCCCTTGGTGGATCCGCCCGTCTCCCTGAGGTGCCGGAGCAGGAGGCCCGCCACGGCGGGGGAGATGGGGGTCTCGCCCCTCATGACCGAGTCGATCATGTCGAACAGCTGGTCGGGGCGAAGGTTCTTCAGCAGGTAGCCGTGGGCGCCGTTCATCATGGCCTGCACCACGTGGTCGTCGGTCTCGGACACCGTGAGCATGATGACCTTGACGTCGAGCACCTGCTCGCGGATCAGCCGAACGGCCGCGACGCCGTCCATCACGGGCATCTCCACGTCCATGATCACCAGGTCGGGCCTGAGCTCACGGGCCAGTTCGACGGCGACGAGGCCGTTCTCGGCCTCGGCGAGCACCTCCAGCCCGGGCTGCTGCGCCAGCAGCGCGGCCACCGCACCACGGAACAGGGGCTGGTCGTCGACCAGCAGGATCCTGATCTTCCTGTTCATTCAACTCCTCGCTGGGATCCGTGACGACCGTTCGGGGACGGTGGCGACGACGCGCGTTCCGGTCCCCGGATGTGATTCCAGGGTCAGGGTGCCGTGCAACAGCGACAGGCGGTCGCGCATCGTGAACAGGCCGTACCCGTCCGTCGCGGGGGTGCCGGCGGGGGCGCGGAACCCCCGCCCGTCGTCCACGATGGTGATGGTGGTGGAATCGTCCGCACTGGTCACCGTCACGGAGGCACGGCTGGCGCGAGCGTGCTTGCGCACGTTCGTGAGGGCCTCCTGCACGACGCGGATCAGGTGCACCTCGGTGCGCGGGCTCAGTTCGATGGGGCCGCCCGTCTCGTTGCGGAACTCGGTCGCGATGCCGGACTGCTCGGCGAACCTGGCCGTGTACCTCTGCAGGTTGTCCTCCAGGGACAGGTCTGCCCTGTCGGAGTCGCGCAGGCCGAGGATCACCTCGCGCACGTCGCGGTAGGCCTCGTCGGCGGTGTCGGCCAGCGCCGCGACCTGCTCCGCGGTCGGGGCATGCCCGGCCACGGAGGGGAACGACTCCAACATGCGCAACCGCAGGTGCATGGCGCCCAGTACCTGCGCCATCGAGTCGTGCATCTCGCGGGCGATGCGGGTCCGCTCGTTCAGCACCTGGCGCTGCCGGTCCTGCTCGCGCACCTTGGCGCTGGTCAGGGCGATGCCGGCCAGGCCGGCCATGGTGGCCAGGAACGAGCGGTCACGGTCGGTGAAGGGGCGGTCGTCGGTCCGCCCCACCCAGAGCGAGCCGAGGTGGCCGCTGATCCCCATGACGTCGTGCTCGATCGAGGATCGCCAGTGCGTGCACCCGGTGGGGTTGACCCGCTGCCCCGAGTGACCGTCGAGGTGTTCGTGGAGGCCCACCCCCAACAGGGTCGTGCCGTCGCTGCAGGCCTCGGGGACATCCACCGCCGAGTCGAACCGGACCACGTTCGCGGTCGCCACGTTGATGATGACCGCTGCGGCGTCCGCACTGAGCAGGTCGCGGGCGTGACCAGCCAGTTCCGTCAGGGTCGGCAGCGTCCCGGCGTTGCGCGAGATCGCCAGCAGGATGGCGTAGAAGGCGTGCCCCTCGTCACGGCGTCGGTAGAGGTCGGCGAAGTCGAGGGCCAGCTCGGCCGCCCCGGCGACCTGGAGGGCGAGCGCAGACTGGGTCGCCGGGCCGATGTGCCACGCCGGGACGTCACCGTCGACGGACCAGACCTCCAGGCGCCCCACGGCGTGGCCCCCTTCGACGAGGGGCGCGGTCACCGTGGGGACGGCGGACGCAGGCAGGGCGGGCCGCCGCCCGGCGACGGCCTCGACCCCGGCGTCCGCGTTGCCCGGGTGCAGCCGCAGCCGCACACAGGCGACCCCGGGCGCGGCGGCGAGCGCCTCGGCCGCCGCGGCGGCGACCGCCTGCGCGTCAGGCCGGTCCTGGACGGCGCTGGAAACCTCACGCGCCAGCCGCAGGTCCTGGTTCTGGGTGACGATCGCCGACTCGGCCCGGCCGAGGTGGCTGATCATCAGCCACGCGAAGAGGCCGATGCCGATGCTGGTCGCCAGCAACACCGCGAGGTGCCAGGCCTGGGAGAACTCCGGCGTCCACCACAAGGAGTTCTCGAGGTGGTAATGGCACGCCTCGAGCACGATGACGAAGGCGATGGGAGCGAGGACGCTGGTGAACTTCACCCGCCGGCCCACGAGGCGCGTCGTCTCACCGCGCCCGGCCTCCGCATCGAGCCACGCGCGGGCGGCTGGTTCGGGTGCCGACGTCGTCGCCTGGTCGGCTTCCTGTCGTACAGCGGCCAAGGTGGTGCCTCCTCGCATACCCCCCACGGGTTTCCCCGGAGCCGATGAATCACTCTAACCCGTCCACGCACCTGTGTAGTAGTCGAGCCTGATCGGGCGGCGGGAGGGACGGAGTGTCTATCCAACCTCCACCCTCCGGCGGATGGGAGGGGACCCACCCGGAGGAGAGGCTGGGCGGTGAGGTGCACGCCGTGCGCCCACGCGTGCTCGCGGGCGCGCTGACCAAGGTGGTGGAGCAGATGACGAGGACCGATCTCGAACCCGTGGTGACCCACGACATGCCTCCCGCGCCGCCTTCCGATCGGGCGCTGTCCGGGTTCCTCCGCTTCGGTCCCATCGTCCTGGTGCTCGCCGTGGTGGCGTTCGGCATCTTCTACTGGTTCGACCAGCGGACGCCGCAGGTGCCCACGATCGTCGCCCAGCAGATCGGGCGCGCCGAGACGGCGGTCAGGGAGAACCCGAACAATGTGCCCGCGCGTCTCATGCTCGCCGTGCTGTATCACGAATCCGGACGCCTCGACGACGCGATCACGCAACTCGACGAGGTGCTCAAGGTCGACGGGACGAACGCCGACGCGCGGATGGAGCGGGGCCGCGTCCTGATGGACAAGGGCGACCTCCTGGGTGCCACCAGCGAGTTCAAGCAAGTGGCGGAGTCGTTCGGCGACGGTGAGTTCGCGGGGGCGGACACCCGACTCCAGGCGTCCCACTACTGGCTGGGGGTCATCGCCCTCCAGCAGGACCAGCCCCAGCAGGCGCTGGACCAGATCGACCGTGCGCTGGTCATCAACCCCACCGACTCGGACGCCCTGTTCGTCAAGGGGCAGGCACTGGCGCGCCTGGGCGACCACGCGGCCGCCCTCGAGAACCACCGGGCGGCGCTCACCTTCGTACCCGTCGACTGGTGCGAGCCGTACGAGGCGATGAAGGGGTCGTTCGACGCGCTCGCCCAGCCCGACAGGGCGGCATGGGCGGCGGCCATGGCGTCCACCTGCGGCGGCGATCGTGCGCAGGTGCGCACCCAGCTCACCGCTCTGGTCGACGGACCGGCCGGTGTGGACGCCCTGCTCTCGCTCGGGCAACTGGCCGCACAGGACAACCAGAAGGACGCCGCCGTGGGCTGGTACCGCAAGGCGCTGGAGCGCGACGCCCGCAACATCACGGCGATCGGAGCGCTGGCCGGCCTCGGGGTCGGGCCCGACGGCACCCCAGTCGAGACGAAGAAGTGAGGCAGTGACATGGCCCGTTCGGACACCCTGCACGATGACAGCATCCTCGACCTCTTCGAGGGCGAACCCGACCCGACGGCCCCCCCACTCGCGTCGGGCCCGGGGGGCGGTGGGCCCAGGCGGATCTGGCCCGGCGGTGGGGACGCACACAGCAGGCGGCGCAAGATCCTGGCCCTCGTGCTCGCCCTCGTCATGCTCGTCGCCGGCGCGGTCATCGCCTGGTACGTGCTCAACCGCAAGCCCCTCACCCAGTTGCCGGGGACGAGGGTCGTGTCCCTCCCGACCTACAAGACCTCGTTCTACGGCATCGTCGCCCCGCTGGGTGTCGCCGTCACGCCGGACGGCGCGGCGGTCTTCGCCACCCATGGTGGCCAGACCCCCGGCGTGACGATGTTCGACCGGGACGGACGCCAGGTCCGAGAGCTCGACCTGCCGGCGGACGGGAAGTACCACGTGCCCGTGTACCTCACCGTCGCCCCCAACGGGAACCTGTACGTGGGTGATCGCGTGGCCGGTGAGGTGTACATCTACAGCGCAGGCGGTGACTACATCGAACGGTTCATCCCGCAGGACGCCGACCTGACCTTCTCCCCGCTCGGCCTGGCCGTGGCGAAGGACGGGACGCTCTACATCGCGGATGTGGCCAGCGACAAGCCCGAGGAGCACCGCATCCTCGTCTTCGACGGGAACGGCCTCCTCGTCCACACCTTCGGGAAGGGCGAGCTCAACTACCCCAACCAACTCGTGCTGGACGGCGACGCGCTGTACGCGACCGACGGCAACAACGGACGCCTGATCGTCTTCGACGCCCAGGGCACCCGCTCCACCCTGGTCTCCACGGGTGTCGGCTCGGGGGACCTCGGCCTGCCCCGGGGGCTCGGCATCGACGACCGGGGCCGCATCTTCGTGGTCGACAGCACCGACCACATGATCCGGATGTACACCAAGGGCGCACAGCTCACCGACCAGCCCGAGTTCGCCGGTGCCATCGGCGACGTCGGCATCGACGACGGCAAGTTCATGTTCCCCAACGGGCTCGCCGTGGACGCGCGCGCCCGGATCTACATCACCGACCGCCAGAACAACCGCATCCAGGTGTGGGGGTTCTGATGGACCAGATGCGGCCCCTCGGAGGCACGGCAGCCGGCCGTGTGCGCGGGCGGCCCACACCTGGATCGCACGACAGAACAGGCCCTACGAGCTCAGATGGGAGAAACAACATGAGCACTGTGAAAAGGGTGCTGGGAGGTGTGCTCGCGACATTCGTGGGCGTCTCCTCGGCACTCTTCATCGCGGCCCCGTCGGCGTATGCCGACGCCGGACCGCACCGGTCCCGGGCGATCAAGGAGGCGACGGTCGGGGCGCAGATCAACACGCTCGGGGACACCCGGTGTGCCTCCTGCCACCGCGCGCACACGGCGAAGAGCCCCTACCTGCTGGCCGCCAGCAGCCAAGAGGACCTCTGCTTCACGTGCCACGGTGACGGCGGCGCGGGAGCCTCCACCAACGTGGAGTCCGGCATCTCCAGCAGCGGCGGTGCCCTTCGTGGCGGCGGCTTCAGCAATGCCATGATCGACGCGGACAATGCGACCAAGGACCTCTACTGGAACGCGACGCGTCAGCGCTACGCGTCGGGCAACCAGGTGATCCCGGTCCTGAACGCCCCGGCACCGGTCACGTCCAGCCACCTCGGTGGCCCGAACGTGGTCTGGGGCAACGGCCCGATCTCCGGCACCGAGAACGCGGGCACCGTCACCACGACGGCGACCAAGCTCGAGTGTGGTTCCTGCCATGACCCGCACGGCAATGGCAACTACCGCATCCTCAAGCCGGTTCCCAACAACGCTCCGCGCGGGACGAACCCGGTCACCATCCCCGACACCTCGGTGAAGGAGTACACGACCGAGAACTACTGGGTGGCGGCCGACAAGCCGGCGTTCGACGGCGACCTCGCGTTCCGGACGACCGAGTACCTGGGGGCGACCAGTGTCCAGGACCCGACCCCGATGGTGAAGACCGTGGCCAAGAGCGTCGCGGATGCGGGCGGCGTGGACAAGTACCTGGCCAACGTCGCGGCGTGGTGCACCACGTGCCACACCCGCTACCTGGCCCCGGGTGGCTCGTGGCGGGACAGCTCGGGCGACGCCGTGTTCACGTACCGCCACACCGGCGAGAACATCTCCGGTGAGGTCGCGAACAACCGCAACTGCATCCAGTGCCACGTCGCACACGGATCCAACGCCGAGATGTCCGCTCGGTCCGCCGTCGAGTACCCGGGTCAGCCGGTGAGCAAGGAAACGAAGAGCATGGACAGCCGCCTGCTCCGCGTCTCCGAGCGCGGCATGTGCCTGATGTGCCACAACGTCTGACCGATCAGCCGGATCGGCCCGACACCCCACCACCGGAGGAATGAAGATGAGGACGACCGCGGGACACTCCCGGCACCGGAGGGCGGCCTGGCCGCTGGCCGTCGTGTCGGCGACCATCCTCGCGGTCGTGCTCGCCGGGCAGGCGGTGGGTCTGGAGCCCACCGCCACGCCTGCCCCGGAGTCGGCTCCCAGCACACCACCGGTGCTGACCGAGCCGGCAGCCACCACGGAGCCGGCAGCCACCACGGAGCCGGCAGCCACAGACCCCGTGACCGCTGCTCCCGCTGTGACCAGGGCACCCAACGCCATGCTCGCGATCGTCGGTGACACCGATGACGTCGCCACCTACCTGGCCCGGGGCGCCGACGCCACGGGCGTCCTGCCCCTCGACACCCTGCGCCTCCGCGTCCTGCTCCTCAACGACACCGACGCCCCGCTCACCCGGACGCCGCGGCTCGAGTTCCGCCTCGCCGACGCGGCCGAGTTCACTCCGGTGCCCGACCAGCCGACTCCCGGCACCGCGCTGTACACGACACACGAGTGGCGGGCCGTCGACGGCGGCGGCAGCGAGCCCGGTCCCGCCTCCGAGGCCCTTCCCGACACCCTGCTCAGCCCACCCGACGGCATCACCGCCACCCCGGGCCGCCGCGCCAGCGGTGCCAACCCCGCAGTCCCCGTCCCCCTCGCGCCCCGCCGGGCCACGGAGCAGGAGTTCACGTTCCGCCTCTGGACCGATGCCGCCTTCGGCGCCGCCTACGAGGTCCGCGTCACCGATGCCGGGACGCCGCTGCCCGAACTCGAGGCCCTGCGGGTCGTCGTGGCCGCTGAGCCGGGCGTCGCGGTGTCCGGCAAGTCACGCGCCGGGATTCCGCTGTCGCCGGAGTACCCCCTCGTCCTGCCGCGGGCGGTCGCCGCCCGTGTGGCGACGACCGGGAAGACCACCGTGGCGACGGCCACCGCGCTGACCTCGATCCGTGTGGTCGACGACGTGGTGCGCGGCATGCACAGCCCCGGTGACGCCGCCAGCTGCGCCACCTGCCACAGCACCCACACCGGCAAGTCGCTGTCCCTGCTGCGGGCGCCCGACCAGACCACCCTGTGCGCCACCTGCCACGGAGAGGCAGGGATGGGGGGGCGCGTCGACGTCTCCGGCCAGTTCGCGGCGGCCCAGCCGAACGATCCTGCCGACCGCGCGTACTACAGCCACGACCTGACCGCCACGGGGCACCGGCTCGACACGGACGACGAGTTCGGGGGCAGGCTCAACCGGCACAGCCAGTGCTCCGACTGCCACAACCCCCACAACGTCTCCGACACCAGGCCGTTCGGGGTGTCGGGCGTCGCCGTGGAGAACGGTCCCGCGGGCTCCGCTCCCACCTATTCCCGCATCGACGGCCGTGTGCAACCCATCACCGCCGAGTACCAGCTGTGCTTCAAGTGCCACTCGGGGTGGACGGCGCAGCTGCCCAACGACCCTGCGAAGCCGTCTCGCGACCGCACCGACCTGGCGAAGGCGCTGAACCCGAACAACGCGTCGTACCACCCGGTCGAGGGGCCGGGGAGGAACCAGACCCCGAAGATGGCCGACAGCTTGGCCGGCACCTCGTCGTACAAGTTGTGGAACCTGAGGACCACCGACGTCATCTCCTGCACCCTGTGCCACTCCAGCAGCGCCGTGGACGCCACGACCCCGGCCGATGCGGCGCGACCGGTGCACGCGTCGGAGAACCGGGCCATCCTCGTCCGGCCGTACGAGAACCGCACCCTGTCGGTGCGCGGCCGGTTCTATGACGCCTCCAGCCTCGCCCTGTGCCTCACCTGCCACGCCGAGACGCCCTTCCTGAACCGCGTCGGCCCGGGTGCCCGGACCGCCACCAACTTCGAGTTCCACGGCCTGCACACCGCCGGTATCGCGACCCGCGGCACGGGGGGCACGGACATCGACGTCCCGGGCGCCGGCCAGGGCAACGCCCGGTGTGCCGAATGCCACTTCCGCAGCCACGGCCCCTCGGACGCACCGGGTGGCCAGGTCGTCGACGGCTCAGGCCTCATCACGTTCTCGCCCAACGTCACACCCAGCAAGGCGATGGGCGGGCCGGTGCGTTTCACCAAGACGGCCACCGGTGGCAGTTGCACCGTGACCTGTCACGGCAAGGACCACCAGGGCGTCCGCTACACCAACGGCTGATCGGGGGTTGAGGAGGGGTTGAGTCCCTCCTCTATCCGAAATGGACCCTCCGGCGGATCGTGTGACAAATCGCTCAAAACGACACTGGACCTACCAGCCCGTGCGCGCCTGCGGACGGCCTTGACTGAGGAGCGACACCGCAGATGTCCCGCGTACAGACCGCCACCGCCACCAAGGTGCGCGCCGAACTCCTGGGGCGTCTCGGCCTTCCGGCCGACACCCGCGACGACGCGCTGGAGGACGCCCACCGCCGGCTGGCTGAGTTCCTGGACGGAGCGCCGGACGACCTCCGCGGCTGGGCGGACAGGCGTCAGGCCGAGGCCGACCGGATCCATGGACTGCTCACCGGCCCCGACGCCGAACTCGCCGACCTCGTCGCCGCACGCCAGGCTGCTGTGGCCCCCGCACGCTCCGGCTTCCCGACGTGGGCCAGGTGGCTCGCCGGCGCGGCGGTCGTCGCCGCAGTCATCGTCGGGGTCTACCAGGTCGGGAAGCCCCCGTCCGACCTCCCCGCGATGACCGCCGCGGAGGGTGCGAGTGCGACCCCCGCCGCCCAAGGGCTCGACCAGGCCAGGGTCGCCGAGCTGATGGGCAAGCTGCAGGCGAACCCGCAGGACGTCGACACCCTCCACGGCCTCGCCGACGTGTACTACGCGGCCGGCGACTACCCGCAGGCGGGGCAGTGGCTGCAGAAGGTCCTCGACATCGACCCGACCAACGAGAAGGGCCTGGTCGCCATCGGCGCGACGGCGTTCAACCAGGGCGACCTCACCAGGGCCGAGCAGGTCTGGAACCGGGCCGCCGAGCTCTACCCGAACAACCCCGAGGTCTTCTACGACCTGGGCTTCCTCTACATGACCACCCAGCGCGCCGCCGAGATGAAAGCGGCCTGGGAGAAGGTCGTCGCGATCGCGCCGGACTCCGCGTTCGCGCAGACCGTGCAGAGCCACGTCGGCAGCGTGAAGCCCGAGGCGATGCCCACACCGGCGGCCACGCCCGAGACCAACGGCTGACGCCATGGTGGAGGTCGGTCTGGCGGTGGCGTTCCTCGCGGGGGTGGCGAGCTTCGCCTCGCCGTGCTGCCTGCCGATGGTCCCCGTCTGGATCGGCTACATCGTGGGGGGGACCCCCGCCGGTGGGCGCACCAGCCGGCTCGTGGCCCTGCAACAGTCGCTGGCCTTCGTCGTCGGCTTCGCAGTCGTGTTCGTGGGCCTGTGGGCCTCCATCGGCCTGGTGGGCTACCTGCTGCGAGGCTACGTCGACGTCATCCGCCAGGTCGCCGGCGTCCTGCTGATCGTGATGGGCCTGCACGTCGCGGGTCTCATCACCATCCCGTTCCTGCGCAACCAGTTCTCCTTGGGCACCGGCCGCCTCGTCCGCCGGGACGCCTCGGGTGCGGTCGTGCCCTCACGCCCGAGCGTGCTCCGGTCGGCGCTGTTCGGAGTCGTGTTCGCCGCCGGCTGGACGCCCTGTGTCGGGCCCACGCTCGGCGCGATCATCGGACTGGCCTCCCTGAACGACACCTTCGGTCAGGGGACCCTCCTGCTCGTCATGTTCGCCCTCGGCCTCGGGCTCCCGTTCGTGCTGGTCGCCCTCGGGGCGGACGCCGTGCGCAACCGCCTGGCCTGGCTGACCAACCACCAGGCCATGGTGTCGATCGTGACCGGGGGGCTCCTCATGGTGGTCGGCTTCCTCATGCTGACCAACCTGTTCGCCCGCTTGGCCCAGTTCTCCCCGCAGTTCCCTGTCTGAAAGAGAATCACATGAGCCCGCACGTGAAGGAACGCACGACCGCCCGCAAGGGGCAGGTCGACCTGCTCGACGGCGTGGACCTGCTCGACGCCGTCGCACCCGCGGCGCCTCGGGGCAGGGGCACGGGTCACCAGGGTCGCCGGGAGAACCCTTTGGAGACGCTGTGGCACTTCCTGATCTCGATGCGCACCGGACTGGGGCTGATCCTGGTCCTCGGCCTGCTCACGCTGGCCGGCACGATGATCATGCAGGCTTCGCCGGAGGCCCTCGCCGACCCGCAGGTCTACCGGGCCTGGTACGAGACCGGTCCGCTGGAGAAGTACGGCGGCTGGGCCCCGATCCTGTCTGCCCTGGGCCTCTACAGCGTGTTCGGCACCTGGTACTTCAAGGCGCTCTTCGCCCTGCTCGCCACGAGCATCCTGGCCTGCTCGGTGAACCGCGCCCCGCGGCTGTGGCGCACCGCCACGCGCCCCCACGTGTCCCTGCGGGAGGCCTTCTTCACCCATGCCCCCCTGCGGGCCGCCTTCGATCTCCCCTGTGACGCCGAGGGCGCGGCCGAGCGCGTCCGGGCCGGCTTCCAGCGCGGACGCTTCCGCGCTGTCGAGGCGCAGGTGGGTGCGGGGGCCGACCTGTACGGCGACAGGTTCCGCTGGGGGCCGTTCGGGACGGTGCTGGCCCACATCAGCTTCATCATCATCCTGCTGGGCTTCGTGGTGTCGGCCTCTCTGGGCTTCCGTGACGACCAGTTCGTCGCCCCCGTCGGGGTCCCCGTCGAGGTCGGCCACGGCACCGGCTTCACGGTGATGGCGCACTCGTTCCACGACGCCTATTACGACAACGGAGCTCCCAAGGACTACGTGTCCGACCTGGAGATCTTCAAGGACGGTCAGTCCGTCGCGCGCCAGGAGATCCGGGTGAACGAGCCGCTCATCCTCGACGACGTCTGGTTCCACCAGTCCTTCTTCGGTGTCGGTGCCGACATGGTGGTCACCGAGGGCGACGCCGAGGTCTTCTCGCAGACCGTGGCGATGGCCTGGCGATCCAACGACGGCACGCGCACGATCGGCCAGTTCACCGTCCCGACCAAGGGGTTGTCGGTCTACGTGGTCCAGGCCGCGTCCGGCAAGGTCCTGCCCGAACTCCCGGCGGGGTCCGTGGCACTCGAGATCAGCAGGGCCGGCTCCTCGACGCCGACCGTCCAGGTGCTCACCCAGGGCAGCTCCGTCCGGGCCGAGGGCCTCACCTGGACCTTCGAGCGCAACCGCCAGTACACCGGCGTGACGATCAAGAAGGATCCGGGGTCCAACCTCGTGTGGCTGGGCAGCGCCCTGCTCATCCTCGGCAGTTGCCTCGTGTTCTTCCTGCCGCATCGCCGCGTCTGGGTGCGCGTCCGTCCGAACGCGGACGGCACCACCCGCGTGATGCTCGGTGCCCCCGACAAGCGCGACCCCGGCATGGAGCCGGTCTTCGCCGACCTTCTGCACCACATCCAGAACGACGACGCCCAGCCCGAGCGCTGAGCCCAAGGAGAACGCCATGCTGCTCTACGCCCAATACGCCATCATGGTGGCCCTGGCGGCCACGGTGCTCGCCTCCATCGGGTACATCTGGGCCGCGGTCCAGGGGCACCAGATGGTCACCGCCGGCGCCCGCAGGAAGGCCCAGGTCCTGGTCGGCGGCGACCTGGTCGACGACCTCGCGGGGTTCGAGGCCGCGCCCGCGCCGCGCCGCCAGGGCCGCGGCCTCCAGCCCGGCATGCTCGCGCGGTACTCGTCGTGGCTCGCCCGGGGGGCGCTCGCCATGCTGACGCTGGCCCTGGTGATGCGGACGATCGAGACGGGTCGTGGCCCCTTCGTGACCCAGCACGAGTTCGCCGTGTCGATGGCCTGGGGCTTCCTGCTCATGTACCTCCTCTTCGAGTGGAAGTACCGGGCACGCACCCTCGCGCTCGTCGCCCTGCCGATGACGGTGGTCATCGAGATGTACGCCCTGTCCTGGGACTCGACCGCCGATCCGCTCGTGCCGGCGCTGCAGAACAGCTTCCTGCTGACGATCCACATCGTGCTCGCGATCTTCGCCTACGGCGGCTTCCTGGTCTCGTTCGCCGCCGCTGTCCTCTACCTGGTCAACTCGTACTTCCCGGGCAGGTTCAGCCACGTGCTGCCCAAGCAGGACATCCTCGACCGCCTCGGTTACCGCGCGGCCGTGATCGGTTACCCCCTGCTGACCGCCGTCATCGTGCTGGGTGCCGTCTGGGCCGAGATCGCATGGGGACGGTACTGGAGCTGGGATCCGAAGGAGACCGCGTCGCTGGTCACCTGGCTGATCTATGGCGCCTACCTGCACGCTCGCGTCGCCCGCGGCTGGGTCGGGCGCGGTGCGGCCTGGTTGCTGGTGGTGGCCTTTGCCTCGGTGATCTTCACCTTCTTCGGCAACGCGATCTTCGGCGGCCTGCACTCCTACGGCGTCGCCTGATCGGCGCCGGTGGAGCGACGGAACAGGAAGGAACGGATCCATGAGGGACCACATCGACGACGACGACGAACTGTTCGAGGTGACCGGGAGCGAAGCACCGGCGCGGGGTGCCGACCTGCTCACCCCCGCGGCGTCCACCGTGGTGCGGCGCGACCCGCGCGAGCGGATCCGCTCGAGCCGGCTGGGTCAGCTCGTCGTCCTGCTGGTGACGGCGGCCGTCGTCCTGGGCGGTTGGCAGATCGTCCGGATGCAGGAACGCCAGGACCGTGCCTCCCAGACCGGCGGCGCGACGGTCGTGCGGCTCGACGGAACGTCCCGCGTGCCGCCGCCCGCCCTCGGTCAGCCGGCCACCGACTTCAGCTACACGACGTGGGACGGGAAACGGATCACGCTGTCGGAGCTGCGGGGGAAGGGCGTCTGGATCACGTTCGGCGCCACGTGGTGCACCAACTGCCAGGCCGAGATGCCCGACGTCGAGGCGGCCTCCCGGGCCTTCGCCGACCGCGACGTCGTGGTCCTGGGCATCAACATCCAGGAACCGCAGGACGTCGTCCGCTCCTATGCCCAGCGCGTCGGGCTGACGATGCCGATCGGGGTCGATCCCACGAGCGAGATCGCCGAGGCATACGCCGTGGGAGCCATCCCGGCCCACTACTTCATCGATGCTGACGGGCTGGTCCGAGACATCCGCGTGGGTGGCCTGGCCCCCGCCACCATGACCTCCATCCTCGAGGAGTTGGCACCGTGACCGACCAGAGTGACCCCACCGAACCCGTCCCGGACGAGGCAGACGGCCCTCCCGACACCCCCGGATCACTGTCTCCCCAGACCCCGGCGCAGACGCGCCGGGGCTTCGGTGCGCGTGTGGCGACCCCCTGCGTGGAGTTCTTCCGTCGGTGGACACCACGTCCGAAGACCGTGGGCGGTGCGCTGACGCTCATCTTCGGCACCCTCGCGGTCGGCGTGGCCCTCACGCTGGGCGGCATGGAGGTCGTCCACTACTCCGAGAGCGTGCCGTTCTGCACGCTGTGCCACACGATGGAGCCCCAGGACAAGGCGTACCACGCCTCGCCCCACGCGAGCGTGGCCACCTGCGGTGAGTGCCACGTCACGCCGACGGTCGCGGGCTTCGTGAAGGCGAAGCTGGAGGGCACCCGTGAGTTGAAGAACCTGGTGTTCAACACCTACCCCGTCCCGATCCCGCCGATCGAACACGGCAAGATGCCCAAGAGCACCGACACGTGCACCCACTGCCACCGGGTGTCCTCGCTCGGCGGCAACCTGGGGCCGAACCGGCTCGTCCTGCGCACCACCTACGCCGAGGACGAGAACAACACCCGCAAGGACCTCGCCGTCGTCATGCGGCCGGCCAGGGCCGGCTCCCCGGACGCCCTGGGGGTCCACTGGCACATCGAGACTCCGGTCGAGTTCACGACGACGGACGAGCACCAGCAGTCCGTCGACTCGATCGTCTACCGGGATCCGCGGACGGGGGACGAGCGCACCTTCATCGCCGTCGGCAAGATCCGCGACTCCCACAACGCGGCCCTGGACGTCCAGCGCATGCGCGAGCGTGACCACGTGGTCACGATGAGCTGCATCACCTGCCACAACAGGGTCGGTCACGACATCCCCACCGCCGAGAACGCCGTCGATGATGCGCTGGCCCTCGGCAAGCTCGATCCCTCCCTGCCCTTCCTCAAGAAGAAGGCCGTCGAGTTGCTGCGCGGCCCTTGGGAGAGCAAGGAGAAGGACCTCGCCGAGATCGCCGCGCTGCCGGCGTTCTACGGGGCCGAGTACCCGCTGGTGGCCGAGCAGAGGGCCGATGCGGTCAAGCGGGCCACGGACGAGATCGCGGCGATGTACTCCCAACTCGTCACGGCCGCAATGAGGACCGGCCCGGGCACCTACGCCAACAACCTGGGTCACCAGGCCGGCACCGGCTGCTTCCGCTGCCACGACGGCGCCCACTACGAGGTGGTCGACAAGGTCGTGACCACCACGACGATCCCGTCCATGTGTGACACCTGCCACACGTTCCCGCAGCTCACGGGGCCGGACGCCCCGACCGAGGTTCAGGAGATCTCCGCCATCATGGAGCCCGTCCCGCTCGGCCCGACGCCGACCGACCACAACCAGGGCCTGTTCGCCTTCGGCCACGCGAAGCTCACGTCGTCACTCGACGGCGTCGGCACCAGCTGCGCGGCCTGTCACGCGCCCAGCTACTGCGTGGACTGCCACGCCAGCGGGGCGATCAACGTGGCGCACGACCAGATGCTGTACAACCATGCGACCTCGTTGCGGCTCGCAGACGGACCCAGGGCGTGCGCGGTGTGCCACCAGCCCAACTACTGCGCCAAGTGCCACAAGGGGGACCCCCGTCTCGGTCCGAGCAACTCGCGCTTGGACGGCTCCACCGCCGAGGTGGGGCGGTGACCGCGAGCGCCCGCATGCAGGAGACGTGGCTGTCGGTCCAGGAGGCCAGCGCGATGCTCGGGGTTTCCCCGGCCACCCTGCGCCGGTGGAGCGCCGCGGGCGAGGTGGAGGCGTTCACCACCCCGGGCGGGCACCGGAGGTTCGCGGTGAGCACGTTGAGTGCGTTGCTGGACAGAGGCTGCGGTGACGGCCCGCGATCGGTGGAGGACGAGCCGCTGCCCGAAGGTTTGGCCGGGGGCCTCCTCACCGAGGTGGTGGCGGCGTTCGTCCGGTTCCGCGGGGTGTTCGTCGACGAGGTGGCGGACGCCGCCGTGCGGCACGGCCTCTCCTCGACCGAGGCCATGGCCCTGGTCAACCGGTGCGGCGCGGCCGTCGACACGGCGCTCGCGGACTTCGTCCGGACGGGGGAGGCGGGCCGCGGGGCCTGAGCGTCTCGCGGGTCGAACGGATGCATCGAGGAGCTGGGGACGGGAGTAACATCGTCCCAGCCGTGGTGATCGGACCCGGCCCCGTCCCGTGGAGGTCAGTCGTGAGGCGTCAGTTCGAGCTCGTGCAGCCGATGTGCTGCTGGGCGCGCCTCCACATCGGCATGATGCGGGCGAGCTCCATGTGCTGTCGCGGCTGAGCCGCACGCCCAGGACGCTCGCCGTCCACCCCCTCGCACAGCAACCTCCCTCCTGTCACCACCTCTGAGAAGGAATCCATCTGTCATGCGTATTTCCACGCCTCTCGTCGCTGCCATCGCCGCCCTGTCCCTGACCTTGGCCGGTTGCTCCGCCGGGGCCCAGCCCGCCGCGTCCGGCAGCGCGGGGTCCGACAAGCCGATCACCCTGGGCGTCGTCGGCGCGTCCTCCCCCGAGTGGGAAGTCTTCAAGACCAAGGCGCAGGCCGCCGGCCTGAAGGTCGACATCAAGAACTTCACCGACTACACCACGCCGAACCCGGCCGTCTCCGACGGATCGCTCGACGCCAACCAGTTCCAGCACATCCTGTACCTGGCCCGCTACAACAAGGACAACAACGGCAAGCTCGTGCCGATCGCGTCCACCGCCATCTACCCGCTGGCGCTGTACTCGCAGAAGTACACCTCGGTGGACGCCATCGAGGCCGGTTCCCAGATCGCCGTCCCGAACGACGAGACCAACAAGTCCCGTGCCATTCACCTGCTGGCCTCCGCCGGCCTGCTGAAGCTCAAGGACGGCACCGGCGTCATCGCCGGTGAGGAGGACATCGACGCGGCGGCATCCAAGGTGAAGGTCTCCCCGATGGACGCCCAGCAGACCGTCACCGCCCTCCCGTCCATCGCGGGAGCGGTCGTGAACAACGACTTCGTCAACGACGCCGGCCTGGATCCGAAGTCCGCGCTCGTCGAGGACGACCCGAGCAACGAGGCGTCCCAGCCGTACATCAACGTGCTGGTCGTCCGTGAGGCCGACGCCACCAACCCCAACCTGCTCAAGCTCGGCGAGATCCTGGCCGACAAGGACTTCCAGGCCGCGCTGAGCGAGCAGTCCGCCGACTCGGCCGTCCTGGTCAACAAGACCCCGGAGGAGCTCAAGCAGATCCTCGACGAGGTCACGGCCGACCTCGGCTGAGGTTCCACGTCGCGCATGGCTGAGCCCATCATCACGTTCGACGGCGTGCACAAGGTCTTCGAGGGATCGAAGGCGGTGCACGCCGTCAACGGCGTCTCCCTGGCCATCGAGGCCGGGGAGATCTTCGGCGTCATCGGCTTCTCCGGTGCAGGCAAGTCGACGCTGGTCCGCCTGGTCAACGGGCTCGAACACGCGACGGAGGGCCGCATCGTCGTGGACGGCTTCGAGGTCTCGGCGATGACGGAGAAGGAGTTGCGCAAGGTCCGTCCCGAGATCGGGATGATCTTCCAGCAGTTCAACCTGTTCCAGTCCAAGACGATCGCGGAGAACGTCGCCTACCCGCTGCGCCTCGCGAAGTGGGACGCGGCCCGCCGCAAGGCACGGGTCGCGGAGCTGCTCGACTTCGTCGGGCTCACCGACAAGGCGGACGTCCACCCCTCCCAGCTGTCCGGTGGCCAGAAGCAGCGCGTCGGCATCGCCCGCGCGCTGGCGACCAGCCCGAAGATCCTGCTGGCCGACGAGTGCACCTCGGCGCTGGACCCCCAGACCACCCGCGAGGTCCTCGACCTGCTCCGACGCGTCAACGACGAGTTGGGCGTCACGATCGTCCTCATCACGCACGAGATGGACGTCGTCCGTTACCTGTGTGACCGCGTCCTCATCATGGAGGACGGGCACGCAGTCGAGACGGGGGACGTCTACTCGATCTTCGCCCGTCCGCAGCAGGAGGTGACCCGCCGGTTCGTCCGGACGGCCCTGCGTGACCGCCCGTCCGCCGACGCCCTCGCCCGCCTCGCGCACTCGCACCCGGGGAGGATCGTCACCGTGCCGGTGAACGACGACGCCGGCGCCGCGGGGGACCGGGCCGCGGTCTTCGCCCGCCACGGCGTGGGCGCCCAGCTGGTGTACGGCGGCATCGTCGAGATCTCTGAGCGCCCCTACGGCTCGCTCACCTACGCCCTCGACGGTCCGGACGCCGCGGTGGACGCAGCCCTGGCCGAACTCGGGGCGTCCGGCGGCTACGAGGAACACGACCTGGGGGAGCTGCGATGAAGTTCGACTTCGCCGTCAACGGCCACGTCTTCGCCGAGGCCGTCTGGACGACCCTCTACATCGTCGCGGTGGCGCTCGGCGTCGGTGGTGTCGTGGGCCTGGGCATCGGCGTCCTGCTGTACATGACGCGTCGCGGGGGCCTGCGCCCCCAGAAGGCGCTGTTCACCCTGCTCAACCTGGTGATCAACTTCTTCCGGCCGATCCCGTTCATCATCTTCGTCACGGCCGTCGGGCCGCTGACCCTCGCCGTCACCGGCTCCACGATCGGGACGAACGCGTTCATCTTCCCCCTGGCGATCATGGTGTCGTTCGCTTCGGCACGGCTGGTGGAGCAGTCGCTGGTGGCCCTGGACCCCGGGGTCATCGAGGCGGCGCGCTCGATGGGTGCGTCCACCTGGACGATCATCCGGACGGTGGTGATCCCCGAGGCGCTGGCCCCGCTGATCCTGGCGTACACGTACCTCTTCGTGGCCGTCGTGGACATGTCCGCCCTGGCGGGGATCGTCGCGGGCGGGGGCCTGGGCGCCTTCGCGCTCAGCTACGGCTACCAGCGGTTCGACTGGGCGATCACCTGGATCACCGTCGCGCTCATCGTCGTGCTGGTGCAGTCGATCCAGTTCTTGGGCAACACCCTGGCGCGGCGGGCGCTGCACCGCTGACCCGTCCCTCCCCGCCGAGAGCCTTCCGGTTGCAGCCGAGGACAGGGGTGGCCTTGGTCGCCTCCGGTACGCTCAATCGCGTCCCGAACTCGCGCCCAGACAGGGAGTGGAATGAAAGCACCACGGCTCCTCCGCAGTCCGTTCCTGTGGATCCTCGCCGTCTTCCTGATCGTCATCGTGGGGATGAACCTGTTCTCGGCGTCCAGCCGGTACCAGCAGGTCCCGACGTCGCAGATCATCGAGGCGATCGACGGCAACGACGCCCTGCGCGAGGTCGTCATGGTCGACGGCGACCAGGAGATCCGCCTGGAGTACAAGGACAACGGCGGCGCCCGGCTCCGGGCGAACTGGGTCGGTGACCAGAGCCAGAGCATCATCGAGCGCCTCAACCAGCGTGTGACGGCCGGCACCCTCGACCAGTGGCGCGGCGAGAACCCGGGCAACGGGCTCATGTCGCTGTTGCTGATGGGCGTGCTGCCGTTCGTGCTCATCGGCGCCCTGTTCTTCTTCATGCTGAACTCCGCCCAGGGCGGCAACCGGGTGCTCGGCTTCGGCAAGAGCAAGGCGAAGGTCGCCAGCAAGGACACCCCGCGCACCACGTTCTCCGACGTCGCCGGGTGCGAGGAGGCCATCGAGGAGCTCCAGGAGATCCGTGAGTTCCTCTCCGAGCCCGCGAAGTTCCAGGCCGTCGGCGCCAAGATCCCCAAGGGTGTCCTCCTCTACGGCCCGCCCGGCACCGGCAAGACACTGCTGGCGCGCGCGGTCGCCGGTGAGGCGGGCGTCCCGTTCTTCTCGATCTCCGGCTCCGACTTCGTCGAGATGTTCGTCGGTGTCGGCGCCAGCCGTGTCCGGGACCTCTTCGAGCAGGCCAAGGAAGCGGCCCCGGCCATCATCTTCATCGACGAGATCGACGCCGTCGGACGCCACCGCGGCGCCGGCATGGGCGGCGGTCACGACGAGCGGGAGCAGACCCTGAACCAGCTGCTCGTCGAGATGGACGGCTTCGACGTCAAGGGTGGTGTCGTCCTCATCGCGGCCACCAACCGCCCCGACGTGCTCGACCCCGCGCTCCTGCGTCCGGGCCGCTTCGACCGCCAGATCCCCGTCGAGGCCCCCGACATGAACGGCCGCCTGCAGATCCTGCGCGTCCACGCAGCCAACAAGCCGATGGCCACCGACGCCGACCTGGCGTCGGTCGCGAAGCGCACCCCGGGCTTCACGGGTGCCGACCTCGCCAACGTCCTGAACGAGGCCGCCCTGCTGACGGCCCGCCAGAACCGGCAGTGGATCACCAAGGAGAACCTCGACGAGGCCATCGACCGTGTCATCGCCGGCCCGCAGAAGCGGACCCGCGTGATGAACGAGCGCGAGTTGCTCATCACGGCCTACCACGAGGGGGGCCACGCGCTCGTCGCGGCTGCGATGCCGGGCAACGACCCCGTCCAGAAGGTCACGATCCTGCCCCGCGGCCGGGCGCTCGGCTACACGATGGTGATGCCCGACGCCGACAAGTACTCCCAGACCCGTGGGGAACTGCTCGACCAGCTGGCCTACATGCTGGGCGGCCGTGCCGCGGAGGAGCTGGTCTTCCACGACCCGACGACCGGCGCCGCCAACGACATCGAGAAGGCCACCAAGGTCGCCCGCGCGATGGTCACCCAGTACGGCATGACCGAGAGCATCGGTGCGGTGAAGTTCGGCGGCGACAACACCGAACCGTTCCTGGGCATGCAGGCCGGCATGGGCGGCTCGCGGGAGTACTCCGAGGACGTCGCCTCCCGGATCGATGCCGAGGTCAAGGCCCTGATCTCCACCGCGCACCAAGAGGCCTTCGACGTCCTGGACGAGAACCGTGACGTGCTGGACGAGCTGGTCCGACAGCTGTTCGAGCACGAGACGCTCGACAAGGAGCACGTGGCCCGCGTCTTCGAGCCGCTGAAGAAGCGGCCGCGGCGTCCGGCCTGGACGGGCTCGCCGAACCGGGTGCCGTCCGACGTGCCACCGATCGAACCCCCCGAGCGCAAGGTGCAGGACGCCGTGCCCCCGGCTCCCCAGCCTGTCGGCCTCCCCGGTGGGCCGGGTCAGGGTCCGTGGGGCCAGCAGCCCCCGAGCCAGCCCGGTCCGTGGCAGCCCGGCCCGCCGGTGGGTCCTTGGGGCGCTCCGCCGCCCGGCCCGTACGGCCAGCCGCCGCAGCAGGGCCCCGGGCCCTGGAACCAGCCGGGCGCCTACCCGCCGCCGATCCCTCCGCACCCGCCGACGGGCCCCGGCGAGGGTCCCTACCCGCCCGGGCAGGCGCCCCAACCCCCGCAGGAGCGTTGACATGCCGGTCGACCAGCAGCGTGTGGCCGCGGCGGTCCGGGAGATCCTCCACGCCATCGGTGAGGACCCGGACCGCGACGGCCTCGTCGGCACCCCCGAGCGCGTGGCCCGTGCGTACGCCGAGATGTTCGCCGGGCTCGACCAGGACCCGGCCGACCACCTGGCCGTCACCTTCGACATCGAGCACGAGGAGATGGTGCTCGTGAAGGACATCGAGCTGTGGTCCACGTGTGAGCACCACCTGCTGCCGTTCCACGGGGTGGCGCACGTGGCCTACGTCCCGAGCGCGGACGGCAGGATCACCGGCCTGTCCAAGCTGGCCCGGCTCGTGGACGTCTATGCCCGGCGTCCCCAGGTGCAGGAGCGCCTGACCGGCCAGATCGCCGACGCGCTCGTCGAGCACCTGCAGCCCCAGGGCGTCATGGTCGTCGTCGAGGCCGAGCACCAGTGCATGACGATGCGGGGCGTGCGCAAGCCCGGCAGCAAGACCGTGACCTCCGCCGTTCGCGGCGCGCTCCGCAACGCGGCGACCCGGGCCGAGGCCATGGGCCTCATCATCGGGTGAGCGCGATGGCACGCACGCTCGTGATGGGCATCCTCAACGTGACGCCCGACTCCTTCTCCGACGGCGGCTCGTGGGCCGACGTCGACGACGCCATCGCGCACGGCCTGGCGATGGTCGCCGACGGCGCCGACATCGTCGACGTGGGCGGCGAATCCACGCGTCCCGACTCCGACCGTGTCGACGAGCCGACCGAGTTGGCCCGGGTCGTCCCGGTCGTGCGGGCGTTGGTGGACGCCGGCATCGAGGTGTCCGTCGACACCACCCGGGCCTCGGTGGCGGCCGCCTCGCTGGACGTCGGCGCCACCTGGATCAACGACGTCTCGGGCGGCCTCGCCGACCCGGACATGCTCGCCACCGTCGCCGACCTCGGCGGCTCCTACATCACCATGCATTGGCGCGGGCATGCCCGTGAGATGGGCGAGAACGCCGTCTACGACGACGTCGTGGCGGACGTCGTGCGCGAGCTGGCCGCGTGCCGGGACGCCGCGCTGGCGGCCGGCATCGCGCCGGAGAGGCTCGTGCTCGATCCGGGCATCGGCTTCGCCAAGACCGCCGAGCACAACTGGGCGCTCCTGCAGGGCTGGGACGCGCTGGATGCCCTCGGTTTCCCGTTGCTGCTGGCCGTGAGTCGCAAGCGGTTCCTGGGGACGCTCCTGGGCTCCGGTGAGCACCCGCGCCCGCCGCGCGAGCGCGATGCCGCGACGGCGTACCTGTCGGGGGCGTTCGCGGCCCGCGGCGTCTGGGGGGTGCGAGCCCACGACGTCCGCTCGACGCGTGACGCGATCTCGGTCGCCGAGAGGCTGGCGCGGCGGTGAGCGACGACCACCTCGTCACGATCCGGCTCACCGGCGTCCGGGCGACCGGGTACCACGGCGTGTTCGACTTCGAGCGGCGCGAGGGGCAGGAGTTCGTCGTCGACGCGGAACTGGACGTCCGGCGTCCGAGCCTCGATGACGACCTTGCCACCACCGTGGACTACGGTGGCATTGCGGACGCCCTCGTGGCGGACGTGGAGCGTGACCCGGTCGACCTCATCGAGACCCTGGCCGGGCGCCTCGCCGAGACCTGTCTGGCCGATCCGCTCGTCGAGCGGGCGACCGTCACCGTCCACAAGCCCAACGCACCGATCAGCGTCCCCTTCGGGGACGTCACGGTCACGTGCACCAGGAGGAAACCGTGAACTACCCCGTCGAGCTCGACCTGGACACCATCAGCGGCATGCACCCCCTTCGGCAGATCGTCTTCTCCCTCGGTGGCAACCTCGGGGACGTCCTCGACTCCCTGCAGCGCGCCGTCGACCTCATCGCCTCCACCCCTGACGTCGTGCTCACCGCAGTCTCCTCGGTCTACCGCACCAAGCCGGTCGGCATGACCGACCAGCCCGACTTCCTCAACATCGTCCTGGTCGCCGAGACCATGATGTCGTCCGACGTCCTGCTCGAGCGTGTCCAGACGATCGAGAACTACCTGGGTCGCGTCCGCGAGGAGCGCTGGGGGCCACGCACGATCGACATCGACCTCATCAAGCTCGGCAACCGCGTCCTGGCCGGGGACGAGCTGACCCTGCCGCACCCGCGCGCCCACGAGCGCGCATTCGTGCTCGTACCGTGGCTCGAGGCCGACCCGGCCGCCGAGCTGCCCGGGCTCGGCCCCGTCGCCGACCTCCTGACCGACGTGGACGCCGGCGGCGTCGAGCGCGTCGAGGGCGTGAAGATCCACCTTCCGTGACCGCGGGGCCCACCATCCGACCGACCCGGCCGGTCGCCCTCGCCGGGGCGGCGGCCGCAATCCTGGTCGGCGTGCGCCTGCTGCTGGCCTGGTGGCAGGGCACGGGTGGGTCCCTCCCCATCCCCGGGGTGGCGAGCTGGGCGTCCGTCGTCCTGATCGCCCTCGGTGTCGCCTGGCTGGCCCGCCGCACACGCAGGACGCTGGAGCGGGACCGGGCGGCGCTGGACCCCCAGCAGGCCCTGACGCGCCTGGTGCTGGGCAAGACCTCGCAGGTGGGCGGCGCGCTGCTGCTGGGCGGTTACGCGGCGCTCGCCTGGGCCGCGGCCGACGCCCTGCCCGCGCCGCTGGCGGTGGAGCGCGTGGTGCACGCGGGAGCCGCCGTCCTGGCCGCCCTGGGGTGGGTGCTGGCCGGACGGGCCCTCGAGGCGGCGTGCCGGTTGCCGGACGATCCGGACGAGACGAACCGGGAGGGCGACACCCCGCCCGGCAGCCCGGTCCGCTAGCCTTGAGCGGGTAACCTGTCAGCGTGACCTCTCTGACTTCCCCCTCGCCCCGAACGCGTCGCCGCGTCCTCCTCACCTCCTGCCTCCTCGGAGGCACGGTCGTCTCCCTCGCCCTCAT
Organism: Propioniciclava sp. LT294; assembly: GCF_059516005.1. Lineage (NCBI taxonomy): Bacteria > Bacillati > Actinomycetota > Actinomycetes > Propionibacteriales > Propionibacteriaceae > Propioniciclava > Propioniciclava sp. LT294. Next base: position 130,179 of record NZ_JCAKNG010000007.1, on the reverse strand, counting down.
GGTGGCCAACCAGTGGGTGCCGTTCCTGGATTGGGCCGCCGTGGTCGTTGCCCTCGTGGCGGGCTTCCTCGCCACGTGGGCCGCCCTCGTCGAGTTCCGCGAGTGGCGCCTCCAGGCGCTGGCCGAGGCCGCCGAGGCGCGCGCCGCGGAGCGGCTGCGCACCCAGCAGCTCCACGCGGCCCAGCGCGGCGTCCTCACCACCGTGGACGCTCGCATCCAGGCCGTCACCGGCGCCCTGGAGGAGACCCGCACCGAGCTGGATTCCACCAAGGAGGAGCTCGTCGGTACCAAGGTCGCCCTCGGCGAAGCGCGGCAGCAGGTCTCTCGCCTGCGTGGCGACAACCAGGCCCTGCGTGTCGAGAACACGGGCCTGCGCCAGGAGTTGGCCGCCGCCAACGCCCGGGACGCGGACGCCGAGGTCGTCGAGCTCCCGCGCCGTCGGGTCACGGACGGTGCAACCGAATGGGACGCCATCGAGGCCCCGACCGTGGTCGACCTCGACCTGCAGCGTCTCGCGCAGCCGTTCGTCGCCGAGGTTCGGGCGCGTCACGCCAACTGAGTCACACGAGAGAACCCCCGGCCGATGGCCGGGGGTTCTTCTCATTTGTCGAGGTCGCCGGCCACCCAGGGCAGCGAGGCGATGGCGATGTCCAGATCCGCCATCGCCGTCCCCGGCAGCACCGTCGGCCAGGAGGACACGTTGGCGAACGACGGGGTCCGCAGGCGCAGGCGCCACGGTGTCTTCTCCCCCCGCGACGTGACGACCATGCCGGCTCGTCCCAGCGGCGCCTCCACGGCGGCGAGCCAGTCACCCTCGGGCAGTTTCACGACCTTGGGCAGGTGCGCGGTCAACGGCCCGTCGGGCAGCCCGTCGAGCAGGCGCACGAGCATGCCGGCCGACGCCACCACCTCGGCGGCCAGGTGGGCGAAGCGGGCCTGTGCGTCGCCGGTGCTCGGAGCGGGCACGTCGAGCAGGGCGCGCAGGCCGGCCCAGGGCTCCTCGTGCGGGGCGTCGCCGCGGCGCAGGTCCGTCGCCACCCCGGACGCCCGCGCCACCGGCCCCGCCAGGCCGTGGGCGTCCACCACCGTGGGGGAGACGGGGGCGACCCCGGCCCCGAATCCGGCCGAGATGGTCTCGCCCAGACGGGACGCCAGGTCGGAAGCCCGGGCCAGCACGTCGCGCTCGCCGTCCGCCCAACCGCTCGGGAGGTCCGCAGCGACGCCGCCCAACCGCACGACCATGGGGTGCACCCGATTCCCCGTCCAGGCCGCGGTCTGCTCGCGCAGGGTCTCGCGTACGGTGTCGGTGCGCTGCGCGTCCGAGCCCGTCCGGTGGGGGATGAACGAAAGGTGGGCCAGGTGGGAGGCGATGCGTGCATGCTCGGCCCCGACGGCGCGCAACCATCGGGCCCGCGCGGGCACCTCGATGCCGAGGGCGTCCTCGACGAGCCGGGCCAAGGTCCATTCACCGAAGAACGGCGCCTGCCAATCGTGCCGGTTGGCCAGGCTGAGGCCTTGGCGGTAGTCGCGGGCGGTGAGGATCAATTCCGCTCCGCGGTGCAGTGCGCCCGGGGCCGGGTCGGCTGCCGTGATCACGCCTTTGTCATTGGTGAAAACGAATAACTCCAGCATTCCTGCGGACGCCGGGTGTGTCGGACCGAGGTCAATCCGGGCGGCGGTGAATCGGGGATCATCAATTCCGCCGATTCGGAAGAGGGATTGGTTCGGCTTCACGAGATGAATCCTATTTGGCGGATTGATCGAGGGCGACTCGCAGGTATAGATTTGCTGCCGATGTGGGGCGGTACTCGCCCGGCCCGGGTCAACATCATCATTGTGTTGGAAGGAAAACACATGGCGCAACGCGTGCGCATTGAACTCACCGACGATCTCCTCAATGACGGCACGCCCGCCGACGAGACGGTCACGTTCGCCCTCGACGGCGTGACCTACGAGATCGACCTGACCGCAGCGAACGCCGGCAAGCTGCGCGACGGCCTCGCCCCCTGGGTGGCCTCGGGCCGCCGCATCGCCGGCCGCAAGCAGGTCGGCCGCGCCGCAGGCGGCGGCGGCCGCCGCTCCCGCTCGGGCGCCGGCTCGGCCAACGAGATCCGGGAGTGGGCCCGCGCGCAGGGCATGGAGGTCTCCGAGCGCGGCCGCGTCCGCGACGAAGTGCGTGCCGCCTACGAGGCCGCCCACAACTGAGCGGTCCTGTCCAGACGACGGGCGGACGCCCCGGGTGCTGAACCCGGGGCGTCCGCTATGCCGAGGGCGAACACGGAACAAGTGGGTCGTCGGGGGCGTTGACTAGACTGACTGAACAACCGCCCACGTTCCGTGTGGGCGATCCGGCCCGACGGTCGGAGATCAAGGAGAGCTCATGTTCGATCGGTTCACCGACCGCGCGCGGCGCGTGATCGTCCTGGCCCAGGACGAAGCGCGCATGCTCAACCACAACTACATCGGCACCGAGCACCTGTTGCTCGGCCTGATCCACGAGGGTGAGGGTGTCGCCGCGAAGGCCCTGGAGTCCCTCGGCATCTCGCTGGAGGCTGTGCGCGCCCAGGTGGAGGAGATCATCGGTCAGGGCCAGCAGGCGCCCACCGGCCACATCCCGTTCACCCCGCGGGCCAAGAAGGTCCTGGAGCTGTCGATGCGCGAGGCGCTGCAGCTCAACCACCCCTACATCGGCACCGAGCACATCCTGCTCGGCCTGATCCGTGAGGGCGAGGGCGTCGCTGCGCAGGTGCTCATCAAGCTGGGCGCCGACCTCAACCGCGTGCGCAACCAGGTGCTGCAGCTGCTGTCCGGCTTCCAGGGCAACGAGAAGCCGTCCACCGCCGGTGCCCCCGAGGCCCCGCAGCAGCCGGGCAACCAGACGATCCTGGACCAGTTCGGCCGCAACCTCACCCAGGCCGCCCGCGAGAACCAGCTCGACCCGGTCATCGGCCGTGAGAAGGAGATCGAACGGGTCATGACGGTGCTGAGCCGTCGCACCAAGAACAACCCGGTGCTGATCGGCGAGCCCGGCGTCGGCAAGTCCGCCTGCGTCGAGGGCCTGGCCCAGCAGATCGTGCGTGGCGACGTGCCCGAGACCCTGCGCGGCAAGCAGATCTACACCCTCGACCTCGGCGCGCTGGTGGCGGGCTCCCGCTACCGCGGCGATTTCGAGGAGCGTCTGAAGAAGGTGCTGAAGGAGATCAAGACCCGCGGCGACGTCGTGTTGTTCATCGACGAGATCCACACCCTGGTGGGTGCGGGTGCCGCCGAGGGCGCCATTGACGCGGCGTCGATCCTGAAGCCGATGCTCGCCCGTGGTGAACTGCAGACGATCGGCGCGACGACGCTGGACGAGTACCGCAAGCACATCGAGAAGGACGCCGCCCTCGAGCGGCGCTTCCAGCCGATCCAGGTGGCCGAGCCGTCCATCGCGCTCACCATCGAGATCCTCAAGGGCCTGCGTGACCGGTATGAGGCGCACCACCGCATCACGATCACCGACGCAGCCCTCACGGCCGCCGCCACCCTGGCGGATCGGTACATCCAGGACCGCTTCCTGCCGGACAAGGCGATCGACCTGATCGACGAGGCCGGTGCACGCCTCCGTATCCAGCGGATGACTGCGCCGCCGGACCTGCGCGAGATCGACGAGCGCATCGCCGTCACGCGCGGTGAGAAGGAGGCCGCGATCGACGGACAGGACTTCGAGCGTGCCGCGAGCCTGCGCGATGACGAGAAGAAGCTGATCGCCGAGCGCAACAAGCTCGAGGAGAACTGGAAGAACGGCGACGCGGGCGTCCCCCCGGAGGTCGGCGAGGAGGAGATCGCGGTCGTGCTCTCGAGCGCCACCGGCATCCCGGTCTTCAAGCTGACCGAGGAGGAGAGCCAGCGCCTGCTCCAGATGGAGACCGAGATCGGCAAGCGCTACATCGGGCAGGAGGACGCCGTGAAGGCGCTGTCCCGCTCGATCCGCCGCACCCGCGCCGGCCTCAAGGACCCGAAGCGCCCCAGCGGTTCGTTCATCTTCGCCGGTCCGTCCGGTGTGGGAAAGACGGAACTGACCAAGGCCCTGACCGAATTCCTGTTCGGTGACGAGGATGCCCTCATCACCCTCGACATGTCCGAGTACTCCGAGAAGCACACCGCATCGCGGATGTTCGGATCGCCTCCCGGATACGTGGGTTACGAGGAGGGTGGTCAACTCACCGAGAAGGTGCGCCGCAAGCCGTTCTCGGTGGTGCTGTTCGACGAGATCGAGAAGGCGCACCCGGACATCTTCAATTCGCTCCTGCAGATCCTGGATGAGGGTCGACTGACCGACGCCCAGGGCCGCGTGGTGGATTTCAAGAACACCGTCATCGTCATGACCACCAACCTGGGCACGCGCGACATCTCCAAGTCCGTGAACCTCGGCTTCAGCCGCTCCGATGATCCGGTGGGCGGTTACGACAAGATGAAGGCGAAGGTGACGGACGAACTCAAGCAGCACTTCCGCCCCGAGTTCCTGAACCGTGTCGACGAAATCATCGTCTTCCACCAGTTGTCGCAGGCCGACATCGAGCACATCGTCGACCTGATGATCGCCCAGGTGGAGGAGCGCCTGGCCGATCGCGACATGGGCGTCGTCCTGACCGATGCCGCCAAGACGCTGATCGCCAAGCGCGGGTTCGACCCGGTGCTGGGAGCGCGGCCGCTGCGTCGCGCGATCCAGCGCGACATCGAGGACATCCTCGCCGAGAAGATCCTCTTCGGCGAGCTGACCCCGGGCACCATCGTGGTGATCGACGTCGCGCCGGAGGGCTCGGAGCTTCCGTTCTCCTTCACGGGCCAGCCCCGCGCCTCCCTGCCGGACCACGCGCCGGCCGACCTGAGCGGCACGCAGGAGGGCTGACCCCCGACCGCTGCAGAGGCCCCCAGCCACATCGGCTGGGGGCCTCTCGTGCGCAGGGGCAGCCCACGGCCGGGGGTGCGTCAGAGGGAGAGCGACCCGTCGGGGCGACGCCGGACGAGGCCGTCCGCCAGCAGGGAGGCCAGCGCGCGCTCGGCCTGGGCTCGATCGGCGGGCCACAGCGCCAGGAGTGCCTGCTCGGGGGCGGCGTCGGCCGCGCGCAGCGCCGCCAGCACCACGCCCCGGCACTGCCGGTCGGTCCCGGCGTAGGCCTGCCCCACCCGGGGTGGTCCGTCCCAGGCGGGACGCCCGGCGGCCAGCCAGGCGCAGGCGTCCTGGACGGGGCAGCCGCCGCAACGCGGCGAATCGGCCGTGCAGACCAGGGCCCCCAGCTCCATGGAGGACGCCGCCCAGGTGGCGGCGTCGGCGTCCGATGCGGGAAGCCAGGCCGTGGCCCGCTCACGCTCCGCCTTCGTGAGGGTGGCCGGGGCGAACGCGGTGCCGCCCTCCAGCCGGGCCAGCACCCGGCGGACGTTGGTGTCGAGCACCACGTGGCGCCGACCGTGCGCGAAGGAGGCGATGGCGGCGGCCGTGTACTCGCCGACGCCGGGCAGGGCGCGCAGGTCGACCGGGTCGGCGGGTACCTGACCGCCGTGCTCGTCGCGGATCGCCGTGGCGGCGGCGTGCAGGCGCTGGGCCCGCCGCGGGTAGCCGAGTCGTCCCCAGGCCCGGACGGCCTCGCCCACGCCCTCGGCGGCCAGGTCGGCGGGGGTGGGCCACCGCTCCAGCCAGGAGTGCCACACGGGCAGGACCCGGATCACCGGCGTCTGCTGCAGCATGAACTCGCTCACCATGACGCCCCAAGGCGTGCAGTCGGGGTCGCGCCAGGGCAGCGGGCGCGCGTGCTCGGCATACCAGGCCGCCACGCGGGCGACGAGGGCGGGTCGATCCATCTAGCTGGTGAGGGCCCGCTCGGCGATGTGCGCCAACCCGTCACGGATGTTGTGGGCGATCTCGGGAGTGACGCCCTCGACGGTCATCAACTGGGCCATGGAGACGGAGTAGAGCCCGTTCAGGTCACCGAACGCCTCGATGAGCCGCCCGCGCACGCCGGCCGGCAGGCGCGGGATGGACGCGAGCTGGCGGTAGCCCCGCGGGCGGACGTGGGAATCCAGGTGGAGGTCGGCGCCGAAGCCGAGCGCTCGGGCGACCAGGACGATGTCGAACAGTTCCTGGTCGTCGAGGCGGGTGAGGTGGGCGAACGGCATCGCCTCGGCCTCCTCGGCCACGTAGTCGCGCTGCAGCAGCGACGAGAGCGGGGTCAGGTCGTCGACGAGGTCGTGCAGCTGCAACGCCGCCAGCCGGCCGTCACCGCCCAGGGCGCTGATGTAGGTGGTGGCCTCGTCTGCGAGCCGATTGACCATCTCGACCCGTTGCGCCACGTGGGCGAGGTCGCGGAGCGTGACGCTGTCGTGCACCTCGAGGGTGGTCAGGCGATCCAGGGCGAGGTTGAGTCGTTGCCGGGTGCCCTGGATGGCCGAGAGGGCCTGCCCGGCGCGGTCCAGCAGCTGGTCGGGGCGTGGGACCACCTGGCGTCCGGCGCCGGCGAACAGGGAGATCGTGCCCATGGACGCCGACACGGTCACGACGGGCAGGCCTACCTGCCGGGCGACGCGTTCGGCCGTGCGGTGTCGCGTCCCGGTCTCGGAGGTGGGCACCTCGGGTGCCGGGGAGAGGTGTACGGCCGCCGCGACGATCCGGGTCAGGTCGGTGCTCAGCACGATCGCGCCGTCCATCTTGGCCAGCTCCCGCAGGCGGGTGGCGTTGAACGGGACGTCGATGCCGAAGCCGCCGGTGGAGATCGCCTCCAGCGCGGGGTTGGTGCCCAGCACGACCAACGCGCCGGTGTGGCTGCTGACGATGCGGTCGAGCCCGTCGCGCACCGGGGTGCCCGGCGCCAGCTGGACGATCTCGTCCGGCAAACGTCCGATGGTCACGTGCACCTCCTGGGGTCGCCGGCCATTCTAGTGGTTCTGGGAGGCGGAGCCGGCGGGGGACCCCTGCCCCCGCTTGCGCTCGTCCAGCCGGACGATCTTGCCGGGCTCCGTGCCGAAGGCGGCCCGGAGCGCCTCGTCGATGGAGGTGACCTCGACGACCTTCAGCCCCGCGGGCGTGGCCTCCTTGCCCGACCCCGCGGGCACGATGGCCCGGTCGAAGCCCAGTCGGGCCGCCTCGGCCAGCCGTCGCCCCAGCGCCGGGACCCGGCGGACCTCGCCCGACAGGCTCACCTCCCCGATGGCCAGCAGCTTGCCCACCGGCTCCTCATCACGCAGCGCGGACGCCACGGCGACGGCCAGCGCCAGATCCGCCGCCGGGTCGCTCAGCCGGACGCCGCCCACGGTCGAGGCGTACACGTCACGGGTGTGCAGCTTGTGCCCCGCCCGGCGCTGCAGCACCGCCAGGGTCATGGTGACCCGCGCGTTCTCCAGCCCGTGGGTCATGCGGCGCGGCTGCTGCAGGCTCGTCGGGACGACGAGCGCCTGCACCTCGGCCACGAGCGGACGACGCCCCTCCAGGCTCACGGTCACACAGGTTCCGGCCGTCGGACCGCGGCTGGACGTGAACAGCCCCGAGGGGTCGGGCACCTCGCGGATGCCCGTCTCGGTCATCTCGAAGCAGCCCACCTCATCGGCCGGCCCGTACCGGTTCTTGGTCGCGCGGACCATGCGGAACCCGCCGTGCCGCTCGCCCTCGAAGCTCAGCACCACGTCGACGAGGTGCTCCAGGGTGCGGGGGCCGGCGAGTGCCCCGTCCTTCGTCACGTGGCCGATGATCAGCACCGCCATGTTGCGCCGCTTCGCCGTGCGGACGAGCGCGTTCGTCACCTCCCGGACCTGTGCGACGCCTCCCGCCACCCCGTCGGTGCCCTGGGCCTGGACGGTCTGCACCGAGTCGAGAACCAGCAGGCTGGGGGAGTGCTCCTCGATGTGGCCGAGCACCACACCCAGGTCGGACTCCGCCGCGAGGAACAACTCGTCGTGCAGCGCACCGGTCCGGTCCGCGCGCAGGCGTACCTGGGACGAGGACTCCTCGGCCGTCACGTAGAGCGTCCGCCGCCCCTGGGCCGACCAGCGGGCGGCCACCTCGAGCAGCAGGGTCGACTTGCCGACGCCGGGCTCACCACCCAGCAGGACGACGGCGCCCGGCACCAGCCCGTCGCCGAGCACCCGGTCGAGTTCGCCGATGCCGGTGCGGACGCCGCGGGCCGCGGCGGCCTCGACCTGCGTGATGCGCAGGGCCGGCTGCACCGGGCGTCGGGCGGCCACGGTGCGGGGAGACGTCGGCTCCCCCTCCGCGAGGCTGCCCCAGGCCTGGCACTGGGCGCAGCGGCCCACCCAGCGCCCGGTCGTCCAGCCGCACTCGGTGCAGCGATAGCTCGTGGTGGTCTTGGCCATGGCTCCAACCTAGGGCCCGGCACAGACGAAACCGGACGCCGTGGCGTCCGGTTCCGTCACCCTCGCGTCAGATCGTGACGATCCCGTTGGGGCAGCGGAAGGTGACCGCCTCGATGCCCGGCATGCCGTTGGGCGAGTTGAAGGTCAGTGCGATGCCGTCGAAGACAGGGCCGAGTTCCTCGCCGATCCACTCCGAGACGCGCTCGCGGGAGCCGGACAGGCGGATCTCCAGCAGCTCGACGGGCTCGGGTGCCAGGGCGGACGGGCGGAGATCCTCCTCGCTGGTCCACTTCACGAAGAAGGGGAGCTGCGGGTCGGCCATCAGGCCCTTGATGCCGATCTGGCGCCACTCGAGTCGGCGACCGTCGGGGAACTGGCGGGACCCCTCGACGGATTCCCGCTCCAGGCGGGCCTCCAGCGGGGCCATGTCGTCCACCTCGAGGACCCACGCGAGCCAGCCACCACCCATGTCGGTGCGGGCCCGGACGGCCTGCCCGAAGACGGCCTTCTCCGCGGCCGGGTGCTCGAGGACCTCGACGACCTCGAGGTAGCGGCCACCCTCGATGGTGATGATGTTGTTGCGCGTGCCGAAGCGCGGGTGGAACCCGCCATCGCGGAACTTGACGCCCAGCGCCTCCTCGAGGCGGGTGACGGCGGGGGCCAGTCCGTCGGGTCCGGCGGCGAACGAGAGATTGGACAGGCGCATGGCAGCATTGAAACTCATCCGCGCGGAGCGCGCCAATCGGTCGCATATGCCCTAGTGGGCGCAGATGTCACGAGATCGAGACAGGTCGGTCCCTCGAGGGTCGGGCCACCCGGGGGAGGGGGCGCCTCTATGCTGAACGGCGTGATCGGTGAGCGCGAGGGGCCCGGCGCCGGGCTGGAGCGGGCGCCCGGGGCCCGGGGTGCGGCCTCCGTGGCCGGGGCCACGCCGCCCCGTCCCCGGCACCTGACCGAGGTGCTGCTGGTGCTCGGTGTCTCGCTCGGCCAGTCGGCGGTGTATTCGCTGCTGTCGATCCTCGAGAAGCTCACGCGTGAGGTCCCCCTCAACCAGCAGACGACGTCCATGAACAATTCGGTCACGCCGGATCGCCCCTGGCTGGACCTGGCGTACCAGCTCGCGGGCATCGGCTTCCCGTTGGTTCCGATGCTGCTGTCCCTGTACCTGCTCAAGCTCACCGGCGACCGGGGGCGGATCGGGTTCGACCCACGGCGTCCGGGCTTCGACCTGGGGCGCGGCTTCCTCGCCGCGGCCGTCATCGGTGTCCCGGGGCTCGCCTTCTACTTCGCCGCGCGTGAGTTGGGCTTCAACACCAACGTCGCGCCCGCCAACCTGGCGCAGAACTGGTGGACCGTCCCCGTCCTGGTCGGGTACGCGCTGATGAACGGCCTGCTCGAGGAGGTCGTCATGCTCGGCTACCTCCTGCGGCGCCTCGAGCAGATGCGCCTGGGACCGTGGGTGGCGATCGCCGTGAGCGCCGTGGTCCGGGGTGCGTACCACCTGTACCAGGGCTTCGGCGGCTTCGTCGGCAACATCGTCATGGGCCTGGTCTTCGGTGGGCTGTACCGCCGGTGGGGCCGGGTGATGCCGCTCGTGGTCGCGCACGTGATCCTGGACCTGGTCAGCTTCCTCGGCTACGCCCTCATCGCGCCGTACGTCGACTGGTTCTGAGGCAACGCGGTGGGACACCTCGCGGCGGCGAGGGTGTCCCAACGTAGGATGGTCCCCATGCGTGTTGGTGTCTTCGGTGCGACCGGTCAGGTCGGTCAGGTCATGCGTGCCCTCCTCGAGCAGCGGGAGTTCCCCCTCGACGAGGTCCGCTTCTTCAGTTCGGCCAAGTCGGCCGGCACGGTGATCCCGTTCAAGGGCGAGGACATCACGGTCGAGGACACCGCGACGGCGGACTTCGCCGGCCTCGACATCGCCATCTTCTCCGCCGGCGCGACCATGTCGCGCGAGTACGCACCCAAGGTGGCGGCGGCGGGCGCCATCGTGGTCGACAACTCCTCGGCCTGGCGCAAGGATCCGGACGTCCCGCTGGTCGTCAGCGAGGTCAACCCGGAGGACGCGGTGAACCCGCCCAAGGGGATCATCGCGAACCCGAACTGCACCACCATGGCTGCGATGCCGGTGCTCAAGCCGCTGCACGACGCGGCGAAGCTGACCCGCCTCACCGTCGCCACCTACCAGGCCGTCTCCGGCTCGGGCATCAAGGGCGTCGAGGCGCTGGTCGCCCAGGTCAAGGAGATCGAGGATCCGGCCGTGCTGGCCCTCGACGCCTCGCAGGTCCCCACCGGTGAGACCGCGCCCTACGTCGCGCCCATCGCCTACAACGTGGTCGCGCTCGCGGGCAGCCTGCTCGACGACGGCTCGGGCGAGACGGACGAGGAGGCCAAGCTCCGCAACGAGTCGCGCAAGATCCTCCACATCCCCGACCTCCTCGTCTCCGGCACCTGCGTCCGCGTGCCCGTGTTCTCCGGTCACTCGCTGGCGGTCCACGCCGAGTTCGCGCAGGACATCACGCCCGAGCAGGCGCTCGAACTGCTGGCGGACGCCCCCGGCGTCCAGGTGGTCGACCTGCCGAACCCGCGTGTCGCCGCCGGTGCGGACGATGTCTTCGTGGGCCGGGTGCGCCAGGACCAGGGCGTCCCGGGGCAGAAGGGTCTCGTGCTCTTCATCACCGGCGACAACCTGCGCAAGGGTGCCGCGCTGAACGCCATCCAGGTCGCCGAACTGCTGGTCAAGAAGTGAGCCACACCGCCCTCATCGGCACGGGTGTCATGGGGGAGACCCTGCTCGCCGGCCTGTTGAAGGCGGGCTGGGCCCCCACGGACCTGGTGGGCGCCGACCGTCGCGAGTCGAGGCGCCACGAGCTGGAGGGGCGCTACGGCGTCCGGACGGTCGCCCACGCCGCGGACGCCGTGGAGGGGGCCGACACCGTCCTGCTGGTCGTGAAGCCCCAGGACGTCAGCGACCTGCTCCCGCTGCTCGCACCGCGGATGGCGCCGAGTGCGTTGGTGGTCTCGCTCTGCGCCGGTGTGACGACCGCCCAGCTCGAAGCCGGCCTCCCCGAGGGGACGGCCGTCGTCCGCGTCATGCCGAACACGCCGGCCCAGGTGTCGGAGGGCATGTCCGCCATCTCGGCGGGCGCGCACGCGAGCGAGGTCGACCTGGAGAAGGCCGTCAACATCATGGAGGCCGTCGGGCGCGCCGTCGTGGTGCCCGAGCGCTACCAGGACGCCATCACCGCGATCTCGGGGTCGGGCCCGGCGTACCTGTTCTTCGTCGTGGAGGCGATGATCGACGCCGGCGTCATGCTCGGCCTGCCGCGCGACCTCTCCACCACGCTGGTCAACCAGACCATGTTCGGGTCGGCCAAGCTGCTGGTGGATTCCGACAAGCACCCGAACCTCCTCCGCGAGATGGTCACCTCGCCGGCCGGAACCACCGCCGCCGCCCTGCGCCACCTCGAGGAACGCTCCGTCAAGGCCGCCTTCATGGCCGCGATGGAGGCTGCCCGCGATCGGTCCGCGGAGCTGGGCAGGGGCTGACCCGGGTCCGGCGCCCGGGGCGTTTCGACTGGTGGCGGTCGTTTGGTCGCTCCCCGGTCGTGGCAGTAGGATGCTGTCCTTGCGGGCCCGGTCTCGGGTGCGCAGCAACCATTCATCCCCGCCCCTGAGGTTCGGGGGCGTCCTGAGGAGTAACACGTGGGTTCTGTCATCAAGAAGCGTCGCAAGCGGATGTCCAAGAAGAAGCACCGCAAGCTGCTGAAGAAGACGCGCATCCAGCGCCGCCGCGCAGGCAAGTGACCTCCGCGCACCCAGCGACGCAGTCGGACGCCCGTGTGGTGGTCCTGACGCGTCGGGGGTGCCATCTCTGCGACGAGGCGCTCGCGATCATCGAGACGGTCTGCCGGGAACGTGACGTGTCCTGGCAGGCCGTCGACGTCGATGGAGACCCCGGCCTGCGCAGGCAGTACACCGACCACGTGCCCGTGACGTTCGTCGACGGGCGGCAGTTGAGTCTCTGGTTCGTCGACGCCGGGCAGCTCGCCGACGCCCTCGGCTGAGCGCCTATCCTTGCGGCCATGCAGCCCACCATCGTCCATGTGTGCCGGCACGGGCAGGTCCTGAACCCGGACCATGTCCTGTACGGCCGTCTCCCCGGGTACGGGCTGAGCGAACTGGGTCGGGTCATGGCGGAGCGGCTCGCCGACCACTTCGCGGAGGTGCCGTTGGACGCCTTGTTCGTCTCGCCGCTCCAGCGCGCCAATGAGACCCTGGCCCCCATCGCCGCCCGCCACCCGCACCTCCCGATCACCGAGGACGAACGGGTCACCGAGGCGGCCAATGTCTTCGAGGGCCGCAGCTTCGGCCGTTACAACCAGAGGCTCCTGCTCCCGGAGAACGCATGGCGGATGCGCAACCCGTTTCGCCCCTCCTGGGGGGAGCCCTACCGCGAGGTGGCGGCCCGCATGCGCACGGCGCTGGGCGACATGGCGGCGTCCGTGCCGGCCGGAGGCCAGGCGCTCGTGGTGTCCCACCAGCTGCCGATCTACATCGCCCGTCTGGACGCCGAGGGTCGCAGCCACCTGCACAACCCCGCGAACCGGGAGTGCCGACAGGCCTCGGTCACGAGCTTCCACTACGTCGATGGGCGGGTGGTCGAAGTGGAGTACCGCGAGCCGGTCGCGGATCTGTACCCCGTCGGACGCCGGCTCTTCCGGCCGGGGATGTGATGGCAGTGTCGCTCTCGGCACGGTCCAGGGCGGTGGCGCTGATGGCGTCCGCCGCCGTTCTCATCAGCGGGTGCGCCAGCAGCGTCCCGGCGGCGGAGGGTGGATTCGTCGGCGGTGACGGATCCTTGACGATCGTCCCGGTCGCGGACCGCCGGCCGGCCCCGCGCATCACGGGCGAACTGCTGGGTGGTGGCACCTTCGACTCGGACTCCATCGAGGGCAAGGTCATCGTCTACAACGTCTGGGGCAGTTGGTGCGCGCCCTGCCGCAAGGAGGCGCCCGCGCTCGAGGCCGCTGCCCGTGACACCGCGGACGTCGCCCAGTTCGTGGGCATCAACACCCGCGACCTCGACCAGGCCCCGGCGCTCGCGTTCTCGCGCGCGTTCGACGTCACCTTCCCCAGCGTCTTCGACCCCGACGGCCGCGAGTTGCTCAAGTTCGGCTCGCAGTTGCCGCCGAGCGCGATCCCGTCGACCCTCGTCGTGGACACCGAGGGCCGCATCGCCGCGCGCGTCCTGGGTGAGGTCACCGAGGGCACCGTCAAGGGCCTCATCGACGACGTGGCGGCCGGCAAGTGACCCCGCTCGACATCGGCGCGTGGTTCGCCCAGGCCGCCGGCGGTTCGATGCTGCTGGCGCTACCCGTCGCCGTGGTCGCCGGCGTGGTCTCGTTCTTCTCCCCGTGCGTCCTGCCGCTGCTGCCGGGCTACCTGTCGTACGCGACCGGCCTCTCGGCGTCCGACGTCACGTCGGGGACCGGCAGCCGCGGGCGGATGGTGCTCGGCACGAGCCTGTTCATCGGTGGTTTCGCGCTCGTCTTCGTCTCCACCGGTGCGCTGTTCGGTGGGCTCGGCAGCCTCCTGCTCACCTGGAGCCGCCCCATCTCGATCGTCATCGGCATCATCGCGATCGTGCTGGGGTTGGTGTTCGCCGGGGTGATCAACATCGGTCAGGGCACCTACCGGATGGGCGGCCGCGCGCCGGCCGTCGGCCTCGCGGCCGCACCGCTGCTGGGCATCGTGTTCGGCCTGGGGTGGACGCCGTGCATCGGCCCGACGTTGTCGGTCGTCCTGACGCTGGCCCTGAACGAGGGCACGGCCGTCCGTGGCGCGGTCCTCGCCCTGGCGTACGCGCTGGGCCTCGGCGTCCCGTTCCTGCTGGCCGGCCTGGCGTTCGACAGGTTCGCCGGCGCCCTGGACTGGGTCAAGCGCCACCACGGCCTGCTGCAGAAGCTCGGCGGCGGGGTGATGGTGCTCGTCGGAGCGCTGCTGGTCACCGGGTTGTGGGATCGCCTGATGGCCGTCTTCCGCCAGTGGGCCTCGGCTTACGGACTGGTGATCTGAGTGGCGCTGCTCCGACTTTTCTGGGTTCAGCTGACGTCGATGCGGACGGCACTGTTGCTGCTGCTCACCCTCGCCCTGGTCGCCATCCCCGGTTCGCTGCTCCCGCAGCGCCCGATCGCGCCGATCCGGGTCAACGACTGGAAGGCCGCCAACCCGTCGGTGGCAGACCTCTACGAGGCACTCGGACTGTTCGACGTCTACGGTTCGCCGTGGTTCGCCGCGGTCTACCTGCTGCTGACGGTGTCGCTCATCGGGTGCATCGCGCCCCGCATCGCCCTCTACGCCAAGGCGGTCCGCCAGCCGCCGGCCCGGACGCCCAAGCGCCTGGATCGCCTCCCGGCCAGCGCGTCCGGCCCGACGACCCTGGCGGCGGAGGCGGCCCTCGGCAACGCCGAGGTCCTGCTGCGGGGCAAGCGCTTCCGGGTGCGGCGCGAAGGGGGAGCGGTCGCCGCGGAGCGGGGCTACCTGCGCGAGTTCGGCAACATCCTGTTCCACCTGAGCCTGGCCCTGATGCTCGTCGGCGTCGCCTGGAACACCATGTTCCACTACCGGGGCGAGGTCGTGGTCGTCGAGGGGCAGGCGTTCAGCAACAACCTGACCCAGTACGACGACTTCTCCGCCGGTGCCGCGTTCAAGCCCTCGGAACTGCAGCCGTTCACGATCTGGGTGGACAAGTTCGTCGCCAAGTTCGAGACCGGTGAGGTCCAGCGGGGCGCGGCCCGCGTCTTCGAGGCGAACGTGCGCATCGCGCACGGCACCGGTGCGCCTGAACAGGCCAGGATCGAGGTCAACCACCCTCTGGCCGTCGACGGCACCCAGGTGCACCTGATCGGTCACGGGTACGCGCCGGTCGTGACCGTGACGGACCCGCGAGGTGACGTCGCCTTCTCCGGCCCGGTGGTCTTCCTGCCCCAGGACGGCAACTTCACCTCGCTCGGCGTGATCAAGGCCCCCGACGCCCGCCCGAACCGCCTCGGCTTCGAGGGCTTCTTCCTGCCGACGGCCGTCGTCGACGAGCGCGGCCCCCACTCCGTGTTCCCGGACGCCCTGGCCCCCGAGTTGTTCGTCAACGTCTGGACCGGCCCGCCGCGCGACGAGACCGGACTTCCCGAGTCGGTCTACTCCATCAACAAGACGGGCCTGGAGCAGATGAGGACCGACGACGGCAAGATCGTCACGTTCCGGATCGCACCGGGGCAGGCCATCGACCTGCCGGACGGCTCCAGCCTGTCGTTCGACGACTGGCGCCGGTGGACCAAGCTGCAGATCTCGAACGAGCCCGGCCTGTGGCTCGTCATCGCCTCCGTCCTCCTGGCGGTGATCGGGATGTTGCTGAGCCTGTACATTCGGCCGCGCCGCCTCTGGGTCCGCGTGGTGGACACCCCCGCGGGGCCGCGCGTGGAGGTCGGTGGCCTCGACCGGGCCGAGTCCTCGACCGGGCTGGAGGAGGATGTGGCCGAACTGGCGTCGGCCGCCGGCGTCGAGGGCGCGGACACCCACGCGGACGACGAGGATCGCGTGCACGAGAAGGAGAACGCATGAGCACCGCCTATTCGAGCCTGCCGATGGTGCTGTCGGCCGTCCTCTACCTGCTGGCCATGGTGGCTCACGCGGTCGAGTGGGCGGCGGACCGGCGTCCGGTGCGCGAGCCCGCGCCCGTCGCGGCGGGCGATACCGGGGGCATCGCGACGGCGATCCCCGGGGCCGCAGCGGAATCGGAGCACCGCGTCCGACTGTTCGGGCGCATCGGCGTGGCCCTGACGGTTGTCGGAGCGCTCGCGCACATCGCCGGGGTCGTGCTCCGCGGCGTGGCCGCCGAACGCCTGCCGTGGGGCAACATGTACGAGTTCGTCACCAGCGCGTTGGCCTTCGCGGTGGTCTTCCACCTCGTGCTCGTCTGGCGCCGCGGCTGGACCTGGCTGGGCCTGCCGGTCACCCTGCTGTTGTCGGTCGGGCAGGGGCTCGCCGTGACCGTCTTCTACGTGGCGATCGCCCCGCTGGTGCCGGCGCTGCACTCGGTGTGGTTCATCGTCCACATCGTCGCGGCGGCGGTGTCGGCGGCGGCGTTCAACGTGGCCGCGATTTCGGCGATCCTCTATCTGGTCCGCACCCGCGCCGAGGCCAGGGGCGAGGTCACCGGCTACCTCGCGCGCCTGCCGAAGGCGGCTGCGCTCGACGACCTCTCGTTCCGCGTGCACCGCTTCGCGTTCCCGCTGTGGACCTTCACGATCCTGGCCGGGGCCGTCTGGGCCGACTACGCCTGGGGGCGGTTCTGGGGCTGGGACCCGAAGGAGACGTGGTCCCTGATCACCTGGGTCGTCTACGCCGCCTACCTCCACGCCCGCGTCACCGCCGGCTGGAAGGGGGTCCGCGCCGCCTGGCTCGCGATCCTGGGTGTGGTGACCTTCTGGTTCAACTTCGTCGGGGTCAACCTGCTGACCGTCGGGCTGCACTCGTACGCCGGCATCTGAGCCTTCTGGAAGACTGGCGCCGTGCGCCACTTCGACCTCATCATCATCGGCTCCGGCTCCGGCAACTCGATCGTCGACGCACGTTTCGACGACTGGGACGTCGCTCTGATCGACGACGGGGTCCGCTTCGGTGGCACCTGCCTGAACCACGGCTGCATCCCCACCAAGATGTTCGTGCTGCCGGCGGACGCCCTGCGTGCTCCGGAGGGTGCGGCGGCGATGGGCGTCACGGCACCGCAACCCACCGCGGACTGGAGGACGGTCAGGGACCGCATCTTCGGCCGCATCGACCCCATCAGCTCCGGCGGGGAGGCCTGGCGCGCCCAGGCCGCCAACGTGACCCTGTACCGCGACACCGCGCGCTTCGTCGGTGAGCGGACGCTCCAGGTCGCGGGCGAGACCATCACCGCCGACAGGATCGTCGTCGGCGCCGGTTCGCGCTGCACCTCCCCGGAGACCATCGAGGGCCTGGCCCAGGCGTGGGCGTCCCAGCGCGTCCACAATTCCGACACCGTCATGCGGATCGAGGCACTGCCCGAGCGGATCGTCATCTTGGGCGGGGGCTTCATCGCGGCCGAGTTCGCCCACGTGTTCTCCGCCTTCGGCGCCCGCGTCACGGTGGTGGCCCGGTCAGGCGTCATGCTCCGACGCGAGGACGACGAGATCTCCCGCCGCTACACCACCGCGGCGGTCGAGCACTTCGACCTCCGCCTGGGGCACGTGACCCGGCGCGTGGATGCGGACGCCCATGGTGTCCGCATCCTCACCGTCGACAACGGCGGTGAGGAACACGTCATCGAGGGCGACCTCCTGCTCGTGGCGACAGGGCGCCGCCCCAACAGCGACCGGGTGGACACCGAGGCCGGCGGCATCGCCACGGACGAGGAGGGCTTCATCGTCGTCGACGAGCAGCAGCGCACCAACGTCGAGGGGGTCTGGGCGTTGGGCGACGTCTCCTCGCCGTCCATGCTCAAGCAC
This sequence comes from Propioniciclava sp. LT294, assembly GCF_059516005.1. Taxonomy (NCBI): domain Bacteria; kingdom Bacillati; phylum Actinomycetota; class Actinomycetes; order Propionibacteriales; family Propionibacteriaceae; genus Propioniciclava; species Propioniciclava sp. LT294. The sequence continues at coordinate 112,306 of NZ_JCAKNG010000007.1, read as the reverse complement.
GTGGCCAACCACGAGGCGCGGGTCGTCCAGCACAACCTGCTGCACCCCGAGGCTCCGATGACCAACGTGTTGGGCCCGATCCCGCACGCGGTGTTCGGACACCCGCAGGTGGCCGCGGTCGGACTCACGGAGACCGAGGCCCGCGCCGCCGGGTTCGACGTCGCGGTGGCGGTTCAGGAGTACGGCAGCACCGCCTACGGGTGGGCCCTGGAGGACACCCACAGCTGCGTGAAGCTCATCGCCGACAAGCAGACCCGGCAGCTGCTCGGGGGTCACATCATCGGGCCGCAGGCGTCCTCCCTCATCCAGCCGGTGATCCAGGCGATGGCGACCGGGCTCGACGTGCCCACGATGGCGCGGGGACAGTACTGGATCCACCCGGCGCTGCCCGAGGTCGTCGAGAACGCGCTGCTGGAGCTGGGCCTGACCGCTTCGTGAGGCCTCAGGACTCGACGCGCAGCTGGCCCTGGACCTGCCGGGCCGTGGCCAGCAGCTCCGGCCTGCTGTCGGGGATCGAGGCGTAGTACAGGCTCGCGGATTCCGGGCCGGTGTTGACGACCATGATGATCGCGGTCTCGCCCTTCTCCTTCAGGTTCGGGATGTCGAAGGTGAGGTGCATCTCGGTCACCCACGCATCGTGCCCGTCGACGGTCGTGGCCTGGCTGACGCGGTCGGAGCGTGCCACCTCCGCGTCGGCGTAGAAGACGCCCAGGACGCACTGCGTGATGATCTGGGCCCCCTGCCGGGGGTCGAAGAAGCCGTCGCCGGCCACGAGCTCGCCCACGACGATCGACGCGACCCAGCTGGCGTTGCCCTCGTAGTTCGGCTCGACCATCACGGACTGGCCGTAGACGTCGCGCCCGAAGGGGACGCGCACCTCCTGCTCGACGGGTCCCCAGGGCTCGCCCAGCTGCGGGTAGGACAGTTTGCCGCCCTGCACCCGTCCGGGCGGGTTGGTGTGCTGGGTGGGCTCGGTCAGGATGCGCTTGGGCGGGCACACGTTGGCCGTCGGGTTGGACGCCGGCCGATCGCCACCGAACGGGCCCAGGCGTCCGCCCCCGAGCAACTGGAGGGACGCCACGACCAGCGCCACGAGCACGATGCCGACCAGTCCGAGGACGACCAGGGGGCCACGGCCGGAGCGGCGGGGGCCCGTGTCACCGTAGGCGTCCTGCCAATCCCGGCCCGCCCCCTGGCCGCCGTCGTGCATCGGCAGGGGCCCGGTGCCGGTCGAGGCGTCGAAGGGTTGGTACGGATCAGGCCGGGGCGGACCCGCGTACGGCTGGTCCGTGACCCGGGTCGTCCACTGCGAACCGTCCCACCACCGGAACAGCCCCTGCTGGCCGCCGGGATCGGGGTACCACCCTGCCTCGCTCATGCCCCGAGTCTAGGTGGGCGCCCCCGACGCATTTCCGGGTGGCAGAACCCCGAGAATCCTCGGGGTCCTGCCACCCGGAAATGCATTCGGGCGGCGCCGGCGAGCCAGCGCCGCGGATGCCGATCAGCCGAAGCGGCCGGTGATGTAGTCCTCGGTGGCCTTGACCGACGGGGTCGAGAAGATCTTCTCGGTGGTGTCCATCTCGATGAGCTTGCCGGGCTGGCCCGTGCCGGCGATGTTGAAGAAGGCCGTGGTGTCGGAGACGCGGGCGGCCTGCTGCATGTTGTGGGTCACGATCACGATCGTGTAGTTGGCTTTCAGCTCCTGGATCAGGTCCTCGATGGCCAGGGTCGAGATCGGGTCGAGGGCCGAGCAGGGCTCGTCCATGAGAAGGACCTCGGGGGACATGGCGATCGCGCGCGCGATGCAGAGGCGCTGCTGCTGGCCGCCGGACAGGCCGGAGCCGGGCAGGTCAAGTCGGTGCTTGACCTCCTCCCACAGGTTGGCGCCGCGCAGCGCCTTCTCGGCAATGTCGTCCTGCTCGGACTTGGAGAGGCCCTTCTTGTTGAGGCGCAGGCCGGCGAGCACGTTCTCCTTGATGGACATCGTCGGGAACGGGTTCGGACGCTGGAACACCATGCCCACCTTGCGGCGGACGTTGACCGGGTCGACGCCGGGGCCGTAGAGGTCCTCGCCGTCGAGGAGGATCTCCCCGTCGACGTAGGCACCCGGGATGACCTCGTGCATGCGGTTCAGCGTGCGCAGGAACGTGGTCTTGCCACAGCCGGACGGACCGATGAAGGCCGTGACGGCCCGCGGTTCGATGGTCATGCTGACACCCTCGACGGCCTTGAACTTGCCGTAGTAGATGTCGACGTCGTTGGCTTCGATTCGCTTGGACATTGTGCTGTGGACTCCTTGTTACCGGCCGGCCTTGGGCGCGAACCGCTTGGCAATGATACGGCCGATGAGGTTGAGGGTCATGACGATGAGGATGAGGGTGAGGGCGCCGGCCCAGGCGCGGTCGACGAACGCCTCCTGCGGCACGCTGCGGTAGGCGTACTGGCCGTAGACGAACGTGGGCAGCGTCATCATCGGCCCCGAGAAGAAGTTGTCGTTCGTGCTCTGGGTGAACCCCGCGGCGATCATCAGCGGAGCCGTCTCACCGATGATGCGGGCGATGGCCAGGATGACACCCGAGATGATGCCGGAGATGGCGGTCGGGAGGACGATCTTGAGGATCGTGCGCCACTTCGGGACGCCGAGGGCGTAGGACGCCTCGCGCAGTTCGTTGGGGACGATGCGGAGGAGTTCCTCGCACGACCGCACGACGACCGGGATCATCAGCACGGACAGCGCGATCGAGCCGGAGAGGCCGGACACGAAGCCCGGGCGGAACAACAGGCCGAACAGCGCGTAGGCGAACAGGCCGGCCACGATGGACGGGATGCCGGTCATCACGTCGACGAAGAACGTGATGCCGCGGGCGAGTGCCCTGCCCTGACCGTACTCGGCGAGGTAGATGGCCGTCAGCAGGCCGATCGGCACCGAGATCAGCGTCGCGAAGCCGGTGATGGCGAGCGTGCCCCAGATGGCGTGGACGGCGCCGCCGCCCTCGCCCACGATGTTGCGCATCGAGTAGGAGAAGAACATCGCGTCGAAGCGGTTCGCACCCTGCGCGATCGTGGTGAACGCCACCCAGATGAGCGGGACGAGGGCCAGCATGAAGGCGCCGTAGACGAAGCCCTGCATGAGCCGGTCGGTGCCCTTGCGGCGGCCCTCGACGCTCGCGGAGGCGATGTAGATCGTGACCTGGTAGAGCAGGAAGGCGAAGAGTGCGGCGAGGGCGGGGTTGAAGTCGCCCGTCAGCGCGCTGGCGAGGATGCCCAGCACGATGGCAACGGTGATCAGGGCCGGGTTGATCCACCGGGGCAGTTGGCCCGCGGTCAAGGTTGCCGCGCTGGGATGAGTCAGGGTCGTCATGTCAGTTGGCTCCCGAGTAGGCGGCGCGGCGGGCCACGATCGCGCGGGCGCCCATGTTGACCGCGAGCGTGATCACGAACAGGACCAAGCCGGCGGCGATCAGCTGGTTGACGGCGATGCCGGAGGACTCGGGGAAGTCAAGGGCGATGCGGGCAGCGATCGTCATCGGATTCTGCTGGCTGAGCATCTCGACCTTGATCACGTTGGCACCCGAGAGCACCATGGCGACGGCCATGGTCTCGCCCAGCGCGCGGCCCAGGCCGAGCATGATGGCGGACACCATTCCGGCCCGCGCGAAGGGGATCACGGCCATCTGGATCATTTCCCAGCGCGTGGCGCCCAGAGCCAGGGCCGCCTCCTCGTGCAGCTTCGGGGTCTGCAGGAAGACCTCGCGGCACAGGGAGGTGATGATCGGCAGGATCATCACGGCCAGGACCAGCGACGTCGTCAGGATGGTGCGCCCGGTGCCCGAGGGTGACCCGGAGAAGAGGGGGATGAAGCCGAGGTAGGTGGTCAGCCACACGTGGAGCGGCTGCAGCGCGCCGGCCAGGGCCAGTCCGCCCCACAGGCCGTACACGACCGACGGCACGGCTGCCAGCAGGTCGATGACGTAGCCGAGGCCGGCGGCGAGCCGGCGGGGGGCGTAGTGCGAGATGAACAGGGCGATGCCGATCGAGACCGGGACGGCGAAGACGAGCGCCCAGAAGGCGGACCACACGGTGCCGAACGCGAGCGGCAGGACCCACGACCAGAACTCACCGAAGCCCCGTGCCTCGAGTTCCTCGGGGGTGGAGACCAGCGCGGGGAAGGCGAGGGCGACCAGGAACGTCGCCACGGCGCCGAGGATGATGAAGATCAGGATGCCCGAGCCGGTGGACAGGCCCTTGAAGACCCGGTCGCCGACACGCGGCTTGCTGGGGACGAGCGACGATCCCGGCTCTACCGGTCGCGCTTGGGTGGTGGTGCTCACGAATGCCTTCCCAAGATGTCATGGGCCCGGCCCGGGCCGACGGGGAGCGAGGAAACAGGGCAAAGCGAAGGGCCCGCCCCGGCCAGAGTACCGGGGCGGGCCTTCGGATATCAGGCGACCAGCGTCACTTGATCGAGTCGATGGACGCCTTGACGTTGGCCTCCATGGAGGAGGACAGCGGGGCGTTGCCGGCCTTGGCGGACGCATCGTTCTGGCCCTTGTTGGACGTGATGTAGGAGAGGTACTCCTTCACCAGCTTGCCCTTGGCGGCGTCCTTGTACTCCTCGCACACCATCGCGTAGGCGACCAGGGCGATCGGGTACTGGTTCTCGGCCTTGCGGTCGAGCTTGAGCGCCCAGTCGTGCTCAGCGCGGCCGTCCACCTTCTTGGCGTTGTCGACGAGCTTGGCGGCAGCCTCGGCCTCGGGGCCGAAGTGCTCGTTGCCGACCTTGACCTGGACGAAGTCGATGTCCGTGGCCTGGCCCGCGTCGGCGTAGCCGATGGTGTTGGCGCCCGACTTGACGGCGTCCACGACACCGGAGGTGCCCTTGGCGGCCTCACCGGCGAAGGCGGTCGGCCAGTCGCCGGAAGCCTTCTCGGACCACACCTCAGGAGCGGCCTGGGCGAGGTAGTCGGTGAAGTTCTCGGTGGTGCCCGAGTTGTCGGAGCGGTGCACGGCGGTGATCGCGGCGTCCGGCAGGGTCTTGCCGGAGTTCAGGGCGGCGATGGCCGGGTCGTTCCAGTTGGTGATCTTGCCCGAGAAGATGCCGGCGATCGCGGCGGCGTCGAGCTGCAGGTCCTTGACGCCCTCGACGTTGTAGATCACGGCGATCGGGGAGACGAAGACCGGCAGGTTCAGCGCGTTGGAGGTGGGGGCGCAGCTCGCGAAGTTGCCGGCGCCCATCTCCTCGTCCTTGAACGCGCGGTCCGAGCCCGCGAAGTCGGCAGCACCGGACTTGAAGGCGTCGCGGCCGGCGCCGGAGCCATCCGGGGAGTAGTTGACGGTGACCTTGGGGTTCGCGGTCTGGAACTGGGCGATCCAGGCGGTCTGGGCGGCGTTCATCGCCGAGGAGCCCTTACCGGTCAGGGTGCCCTCGAGGCTGGAGGCGGCGGCAGTGCTGCCACCGGCGTTGTTGGCCGGGGTGCCCTCGTTGGCCGCGCAAGCGGTCAGGGTCAGGGCGGCGGCGGTCAGGACGGCGAGCGGCGCGCCGATCTTCTGGAGCTTCAAGGTTCATCCTTTGCGAGCGAGCGTTCGGGGAGTGACCCCGAGGACTGGTCGGACCCAATTTCCGTCTCTGACGGTAGGGACCCGGCGTGAAGAGATTCGATCGCCAAGGTGAACGAACGGTTAACGAGTTGTCTCGATCTGGACAAGAAGCGCTTTTCTCCAGTCGAATTCCCTTGTGGAAGCGGTATGTGCGGGGCTACTGGCCGGCCGGCGCGTGTGCGGCAACCGTGCGGCAACTCCTCAGTTCCTGGGGCGGTGGAACTCCGTCGCCACGGCGCGCGCCTGCGCGTCGAGGTGCACGATGATCGCCGCGGCGGTCTGCATGGGTCGGTTCGGGACGCCCAGCGCCTCCAGCATGTCGGGCAGGACGGGGCGGTGGCCGCAGACGGCGGTGGGCGTCCGCGACTCCACGGCCTCGCGCGCGAGCTGTTGCACGACCGTGCGGACCCCGATCGGGTTGTCCTCGCCCACCTCCTCGGACAGCATCGCCCGGGCGTCGACCCCGATCCCCGTCTTCCGCGCGTACGGCGTCAACGTCTGCACGCACCGCGTGGAGGTGCTGGACGCCAGCGACCGGACCCCGAACGCCTCGAGCAGCGGGATCAGCCGCTTGCTCTGCTTGCGTCCGCGCGTGGTGATGGGGCGGTACTGGTCGCGCTTGGACCAGTTCTTGCGGTCCATGGCCTTCGCATGGCGCACGATGAGGAACGGCGTGGTGTCGGGGAAGGTCAGTGCCTGCCGGAGGACGTCCTTCTCGTCGTCGTAGGTCATCCGGGTGAACGCGTCGGCGGGGGTGAGCCAGGCGACCTTGTCGACCTCCTTGTCGGCCGCGCGCACCCGTGCCTCGATCGGCTGGGCGCGCCAGTAGTGGACGACCTTGGTCCCGCTCCCGATGGGATACCGGATCACGCCCAGGGGTTGGTGCAGCGCGACGCGCACGCCCGTCTCCTCCAGCGTCTCGCGCCCGGCCGCGACCGCCTCGTACTCATCGGGTTCGAGGTGTCCCTTCGGCAGGGACCAGTCGTCGTAGGAGGGCCGGTGGATCAGGAGGATGTGCGGCTCCTGGTCCGGTCGCTCCCGGATCGTCACCGTGCCGGCCGCGATCGTCAGCCTGCCCCGGCCCTTCACCGTGCTTCCTCGCGCTTGCTGGTGAGGGTGGCGATGAGGTGTTCCTGGAGGTCGAGCAGCGGAGTCCCGTCCTCAGCGGTGGTCCGCATCGTCCAGGTCGAGTCCTCCAGGTGCCAGGAAGCCGTGCCGGGGTCGAAGGCCAGGTCGAAGAGGTTCCCGATGGCCTCGGCGTGGCGCCGGTGCGGCACCGGGACGATCACCTCGACCCGGCGATCCAGGTTGCGGTGCATCAGGTCGGCGCTGCCGAGGCCCACCAGCGGTTCACCGCCGGCGGCGAACCAGTAGAGCCGGCTGTGCTCCAGGAAGCGGCCGAGGATCGAGCGCACCCGGATGTTCTCGCTCAGGCCCGGCACGCCCGGACGGACGACGCACATGCCGCGCACCCACAGGTCGACCGGCACCCCCGCCCGGGAGGCCCGGTAGAGGCCGTCGACGACCTTCTCGTCGACCAGGGCGTTCACCTTCATCCGCACGCCGGCGGGCCGCCCCGCGCGGGCGTGCTCGATCTCGCGGTCGATGGCGGCGAGCAGTTCGGTCCGCACGCTGCGGGGGGCGACCAGGAGCCGGCGATACGCCATGTCCCGGGTGACCCCGGACAGGTGGTTGAAGACGCGGCCGACGTCCTCGGTGATGACCGGGTCGGAGGTGAGCAGGCCCATGTCCTCGTAGTGGCGGGCGGTGTTGGGATGGTAGTTGCCCGTGCCGATGTGGGTGTACCGCCGCAGCCCCTCGGGTTCGTCCCGGACGACGAGGCACAGCTTGGCATGGGTCTTGAGCCCCACCAGCCCGTAGACGACGTGGCATCCCGCGCGTTCCAGCTTGCGGGCCCAGCGGATGTTGGCCCTCTCGTCGAAGCGCGCCATGATCTCGACCACGACCAGCACCTGCTTGCCGGCCTCGGCCGCCTCGACGAGGGCGTCCACGATGGGCGAGTCGCCGGAGGTGCGGTAGAGCGTCTGCTTGATGGCGAGGACCGCGGGATCGGCGGCCGCCTGTTCGATGAAGCGCTGGACCGAGGTGGCGAAGCTGTCGTAGGGGTGGTGGACGAGCACGTCGCGCTCGCGGAGGGCGCTGAACAGATCGGCCGGCTTGCTGGTCTCGACCTCCGACAGGTCGGGGTGCGTCTGGGGCAGGAACGCGCTGTAGCTCAGGTCCTCCCGCGCGGAGTGGGCGGCGATCTCGGACAGACCCGTCAGGTCGAGGGGAGCGGGGAGGTGGAAGACCTCGGCCTCCGAGACGTCCAGTTCGTCCACGAGGACGTCCAGCAGTTCCTGGGGGATGCCGCGTTCCACCTCGAGGCGGACAGGGGGGCGCCCGACCTTGCTGCGCAGCAGTTCCTGCTCCAGCGCGTGGAGGATGTTCTCGGCGTCGTCCTCCTCGACCTCGAGGTCCTCGTTGCGGGTGACCCGGAAGGTGGTCCACGCCAGCAGTTCGGTCCCGGGGAACAGCGTGTGCAACTGATGGCCGATGATGTCCTCGATCGTGAGGTAGCGGCCGCCCTCCAGCGCCGTGAAGCGGGGCAGGATCGTGGGCACCTTGATCCGGGCGAACTGTCGGTTGCCGTTGACCGGGTTGCGCACCAGGACGGCGATGTTGACCGACAGGCCCGAGATGTAGGGGAACGGGTGGGACGGGTCGACCGCCAGCGGGGTGAGGATCGGGTAGATGCGTTCCTCGAACAACCGCCCCATCCGCTCCTGCTCGGCACGGGAGAGAGCGTCCCACCCCACGATGCGGATGCCCTCATCGGCCAATGCGGGCCGCACCTCGTCGCAGAACACGCGTGCTTGGTCGTCGGTCAGTTCCCGGACCCGGGCCAAGATCATGTCGTGCAGGTCGCGGGGCAGGATCCCGGAGGCCCCCGGCAGGGCGAGTCCCGCCGCGATGCGCCGCTTGAGTCCCGCGATGCGCACCATGAAGTACTCGTCCAGGTTCGAGCTGAAGATCGACAGGAAGCGGACGCGCTCGAGCAGCGGGATGCGCGCGGCATCCTTGGCGAGGTCGAGCACCCGGTTGTTGAAGTCGAGCCACGACAACTCACGATCGTGGAAGCGGCCGCCGGGGAGCGTCGGGGTCGCCAACGGTTCGGGCACGCTCGTCACCAGCCTTCCTGCCGCAGGGTTCAGTCCCGGGGAGCCGGGCGATAGAGCGTATCGGTGTGGACCACCCGGAAGCCACTGCGGTGGTAGAGGCCGACAGCGGGGGTGTTGCCGGCGTCCACGTAGAGGATCACCCGGCTGGCACCTCCTGCCGCGAGGTGGTGAAGGCCGGCATCGAGCAGGACCCCTCCCAGGCCGCGCCCGGACCCGCGCGGGTGCACGCCGAGGACGTACACCTCGCCCGTGTTGGCGTCGTGGCGCTTGGTCCAGTGGAACCCGACGACGCCCTCGTCGTCCTCGGCGAGAATGAGGCCCGCCGGATCCCACCAGGGTTCGGCCCGGCGGCTGGCCAGGTCGGACGCCGAGAAGTGGCCCTGCTCGGGGTGGCCGGCGAAGGCCGCCGCGTTGACGGTGAGGAAGGCGTCCGCGTCCGCATCGGTGAACGGGCGGAGGGTGATCCCCCCGGGTACCGGCCGTGGGGCACTCGCCTCGAGGCCGCGTTCCATGATGTGCAGCCCGCGGGCGGGCACCAGCCCGATCCTGGCCGCGAAGCGCTGGGCCGCGTGGCGGTCGCCGAACGCCCAGAGGGCGGGCTCGGCGACATCGGCGGCCAGTGCTGCGTAAAGCGCGGTGCCGTGCCCGCGGCGGCGGTGGTCGGGGTGCACGACCACTTGCCCGGTTGCGTTGGCCGGTTGCCACTGGGCATAGCCCACCAAGTGGTCGTCGTGGGAGGCGAGCCAGTGCAGCGCGTCCTCGCGGCCGAGCTGGAGGAATGCCTCCTCGTTCAGCGGCGCGACACCGTCCGCTGCCGCCGCGGCAGCCGCGAGGGCCTCGACGGCGTCGCGCTGGGGGCTGGTGAGCGAAGTGAGCTGGTCCACCCCGCCACCATAACCGGCGGGGCTGGGTCCCACGGCGTCAGGCCTCCAGCAGGCCACGGATGTCGTCGGCGGACAGGGGGGCCGCCATGTCGGACGCCGCCCCCACCACCTCGTCGAACAGACGGCGCTTGGACTCGGCGAGGGCGACGACCTTCTCCTCGATCGTGTCGGCCGATACCAGCCGGTAGACGTTGACCGGCTTGTCCTGCCCGATCCGGTGCGTGCGGTCGATGGCCTGGGCCTCGGCGGCGGGGTTCCACCAGGGGTCCAGGATGAAGACGTAGTCGGCCTCCGTCAGCGTGAGCCCGAAGCCCCCGGCCTTGAGCGAGATCAGGAACACAGGATCATCGCCCTCGCGGAAGGACGCGATCCGCGCTGCACGGTCGCGGGTTCGGCCGTCCAGGTACTCGTAGGTGATCCCTTCGTCCTCGAGTCGCTGCCGCACCAGGCGCAGGAACCCGGTGAACTGGCTGAACACCAACGCGCGGTGGCCTTCGGCGACGACCTCTCCCAGCAGGTCCAGGAGCGTGTCGATCTTCGCCGACTGGGCGGGGTAGTCGCCGTCCACGAGGTTCGGGGAGAGCGCCAACTGCCGCAGGAGCGTGAGGGAGCGCAGGATCGTCACCCGGTTGCGGCCCAGGTCGCCGACGAGCCCCAGCACCTTCTGCCGCTCCCGCTGGAGGTGTCGGTCGTACAGGCGACGGTGCTGCCCCGACAATTCGATGGGGACCAGTTGCTCCTGCTTGTCGGGCAGTTCGGAGGCGACGGCCGCCTTGGTGCGGCGCAGGACCAGGGGCCGGATCCGTCGGTGGAGGCGCGCGAGGGCCTCCGCGTCACCCGCCTCCACGGGCTTGCGGTACGCCTCGGTGAAGGCCTGGGGGTGGGGGAACAGGCCGGGCGCCGTGATGGACAGCAGGGACCACAGGTCCATGAGGTTGTTCTCCAACGGGGTTCCCGTGAGGGCGATCTTCACCCGGGAGCGCAGCCTGCGGACCGCCTGGTAGGCCTGCGAGCGGTGGTTCTTCACGAATTGGGCCTCGTCCAGCAGCACCGCCGACCAGTCGAGATCGGCGTACGACTCGACCTCGAGCCGCAGCAGCGTGTAGGAGGTGACGACGATGTGGGCGCCGGCCACCGCGTCGGCGAGGTCGGTGCCGCGGCGCTTGTGGGTCTCGGTGATCGGAACGACGTGCAGCTCGGGGGTGAACTTCGCCGCCTCGGTCACCCAGGTGCCGAGCACCGAGGTGGGGGCGACGACCAGCATCGGCGCCGTCAGTTCGCCCGCCTCGTGGGCGCCTTGCGCCAGGGCCAGGGACTGCAGCGTCTTGCCCAGCCCCATCTCGTCGGCGAGGATCCCGCCCAACCTCGTCCGCCACAGGAACGCGAGCCACGAGAAGCCGGTGTGCTGGTAGGGCCGCAGGTCGGCGGCCAGCCCGGCCGGCGTCGGCCTCTCGGGGAGCAGATCCAGGTCGAGCAGGGCGTCCACCGATTCCGCCCACGCGGCGGACTGCTCGGCGACGACGCCCAGGTCGACCAACTCCGCCCACAGGCTCGCGTGCTCGGGACGGAGCCGGAAGCTGTCCGCGTCGTGGTCGGCCAGCAGGCGCGCCTCGGCGATGAGCGCCCTCAGCTGTTCGAGTTCGGGGCGGTCGAGGTCGAACCAGGTGCCGGAGTCGAGCAGCAGGTGATCGTCCCCGCGGGAGAGGGCGGCGAACAGTTCGGCGAACGGCACCGACTCGCCGTCGACCGTCACCTCCACGTTCAGGTTGAACCAGTCACCCGCCGGGGGCTCACTGACGGTCAGGGACACCACCGGCGCGGACTCGGCCTCGCGATAGGACGGGGCTGCCGACCCCAGTTCGACCTCCACCCGGTCGAGCTCCTCCAACGCGGGCAGGGTGCGCGCCGTGAACGAGAACAGGGCGCGACCGGTCAGGAACGCCGGACGCAGTGCCGCCTCGCCGCGCGTGCCCTCGACGCTCCACGGACCCGCCGGCACGAGCGCGGCCAGGCCTGCCTCCGCCTCCGGGTCACGCACCGGCGGGTCGGACGCCGTGGGTGCCAGCCCCAGCGTGTGGGTGGTCTCGCCCATCCGGTAACGGAAGGACCACCGGACGGTGGCGCTGCCTTGGGCGAACTCGACGCTGCACACCAGCCGCGGCGGTTCAGCCTCGGGGATCTCGACGTCGTCGTCGACCTCGACGGTGATCCGGCGCCGCAGGGCGGGCAGGAAGCCGGCACCGAACAGGGACAGGTCCCCCTCGGGGATCGCGATCGCCCCCGGCTGCGTGAACAGGTTGTGCTCGGCGGTGTCCAGCGGGCGGCTGAGCCGGCCCAGCAGGAGGCGGCCCTCATGGGAGAAGATGGCGCCGTGCGCCGGGCGTCCGATGAACGCCTCCCACGGCAGGGCGAGCTCACCCCCCTCGAAGCGGACGACGGGCGACAACACGACCCCGTCCCTCCGCTCCAGGCGCAGCACCGGCAGGAGGGGCTCGTCGAGCAGTTCCGGCGTCGGGAGGGGGCGGCGCGACTGGTCCTCACCGGCGAGCAACGGGATGTCGGCGTCGTGGGCACGCGCCAGCAGGTCCCACAGGTCGGCACGCAACTCCCCCAGGGGGAGGGCGTCCGAGCGATGGCCATAGGCGAACTCGTTACGGCGGCGCGACTCGAGCAGGGCGACCAGCACCTCGCGCTGCTGGTGGTCGAAGACGGCGGGGGAGTTGCGGACGTCGTCCCACGTCGCGCCCGCCTTGATCCACGTGTCGCGGTTGCCGGGTCGCAGGGGCCGGAGCGAGAACTCCCGCCCGGCGGCGTTGAGCTGGAGGGCGAGGCGGGTCGTGCCGTGGGCGGCGTGGGGACGGGGGACCAAGGGGCTCAGGGTGACCTGCCAGGCAGCCGTGCCGCGCCGCCCGACAGTGCGGCGGGCCGTCAGGATGAGCGCCGCGCCATGCTTGCAGTCGCGCCGCACCGGACAGGTGCAGGTCGCCACCAGCGATGTCGGTCCGGCCGTCGCGATGACCGAGCACTGGTAGGTCTCGCGGCCACTGCCCAGCACCGTGGCCATCACGAGATCCCCCGCCGCACGGATACCGCGCACGCGCCCCTCGTCGGCGTAGGCCCGCCCGCGCGCGACCGTTTCAGCGCCGAAGCGGCGCTCGAGGTCGTTGTCGCCAAGCGTGGCGATCCAGTCGGGCAAGGTGTTCATCGCTTCGTCGATGGTACGGCCACGCTCGGATATGTCATGCCGGGGTCACTGGGCGGCACCTGTCACGCCCGGCCGTCCGGGTTGAAGCGGTAGCCCACGTTGCGGACCGTCCCGATCAGGGACTCGTGTTCCACGCCCAGCTTGGCGCGCAGGCGGCGGACGTGGACGTCCACGGTCCGGGTGCCGCCGTAGTAGTCGTAGCCCCACACGTCCGACAGGAGTGTCTCGCGCGTGAACACGCGGCCGGGCTGCCCGGCCAGGTACTTCAGCAGTTCGAACTCGGTGTAGGTGAGGTCCAGCGGTTGACCGTCCAGCGCGGCCGAATAGGAGGCCTCATCGATGACCAGGCCGCCGGCGGAGACGATCCCGTCGCTGCTCCGGCGGCGGAGGGCGAGCCGGATGCGGGCGTCCACCTCGGCGGGGCCGGCGCCGTCCAGCACGATGTCGGCCAGGCCCCACTCCCCGTTCACGGCGGCGAATCCGCCCTCGCGGAGCACGAGCAGGATGGGGGTCTCGTTGCCGGCCGCTGCCAGGAGGCGGCACATCTGACGCGCCACGGCGAGGTCGGTGCGGCCGTCGAGGACGACGATGTCGGCCGTCGCCGCCTCGGTCACCACGGCCGCGTCGGGGAGGAGTTCGCGGACGGGGTGGGACAGGAGGGCCAAGACGCCGAAGGCCGGCTCGCCCGTTCCCGGGGTGGCGCGGGGACTGACCGCGAGCACGTCGGCCATCGCCACCCCCTCTGTTCCGGAAAACGGACGACGATCAGTCTATTCCCGGCGGGCCCCGCGTCAGTGCACCCAGTCGCTGCTGTCGAGCAGGATCGTGACGGGGCCGTCGTTCACGAGTTCGACGGACATGTCCGCGCCGAAGCGTCCCGTCTCGACACGGGCCCCTCGCGAGCGCAGCGCCTCGACGAAGTCCTCCACCAGGGGTTCCGACACCACTGAGCTGGCGGCTCGGCTCCACGACGGACGCCGCCCCTTCCGGACGTCGGCGTAGAGCGTGAACTGGCTCACGACGAGGATCGGGGCCCCGAGGTCGGACGCCGAGAGTTCGTCGCGCATGACGCGCAGCCGCCAGACCTTGTCGGCCAGGCGGTCGATGTCGGTCCGGGTGTCGGTGTGGGTCGCGCCGACGAGCAGGCAGAGTCCGGGGCCGTCGATGGACCCGACGACCGCGCCGTCCACGGTGACCGACGCCCGCGCCACCCGCTGGAGCACCACTCTCATGTTGCCGCCCTCGTCACTGGTAGGAGATGAACTGCGGGGTCGGGTGCACCTGCTCGATGGTCTCCCGGGGGGTGAGCATCGGGAGGTCCTCGTCCTCGAAGTTCTTCCAGCCGAGGTGGGTGTGCGGGGGCAGGTCACGCTTGATGGCCTTCCAGGTGTCCTGCTTGGCGCCCTGCCCACCCTGGCCGTCCACGTGCACCAGGTACTGGATCTCTGGCCGGGAGGTGTCGAGGCGGGCGCGGTCGACGATCATCCGGGTCTGGAACTGGTGCAGCGTCAGCACCTTCGGGGGCAACCTGTGCTCGGCCACGAGGTCGGCCAGCCACGCGCCCACCTCGTTGACCTCGTCGACCTGCACCTGCCCGATCTGGCGCAGGTGCTTCTGGTTCGGCTTGAGCCGCCACTCCGGGTCGAGCGCCAGGCCCACGCCGGGACGCTTGAGCAACTCCGCGTACCGCTTGGCCTGCTCCAGAAAGGAGGTGCGTCCCGGCTGCAGGTCGAGGACGACGTAGATGTCGTTCTCCTCGGCCGCCTCGATCCAGGGGAGGAGCAGTTCGGCGGGGGTCTCGTAGCTGTAGTCACCGTCCTCGCCGGCCCCGGCCGAGGCCACGGTGGCGATGATCTCGAAGGACCCGACCACGGTCTGGCCGGGGAGTTGCGCGCGGTACTCCTCGACGAGCCTGTTCAGGCGCGTGACCGCCTCAGCGGGGGGCTGCTCGCCCAGCATGCCCAGTCCAGCCGTCTCCGGGTGGCCGTAGAGCGCGATCATGTGCCGGCCCGGGAAGGGGGCGATGCCACCCCCCGGCAGTTCGGCCGCCGTGCGGGTGACCTCGACCTGTCCGGCGAACTGCTGGTCGGTGCCGAAGCCCTCCCCCACCGCCAGGAGTGGGCCCCGGTGCGCGCGGACCCTTGCGGTGGACTCCGCCGTGACCCCCGGGTGCGGACCGATGAGGGTCAGGGCCGGGGGAACCCCGGCCGCACTCAGGACGGCGTCGGTGAGTGGGTCCAGAGGGCCCGAGACCAGCGCGAGCACGGGTGGAGCCTCCGCCCGGGCGGGCAGTCCCGGCAGGTCGACCTCGGCCGCCGTGGCCGGGGCGGCGACCGATGCGCGGCCACCCACGTGCTGCGGAGTGCCGTACGCGAGGACCGTGCGGGTCTGGAGGCGGTCGAGTTCGGCCGCGAGCCCGGGCGCGTCGACGAACGCGGGGATGCCCAGCTCGCGGGCCAGGCGTGCCGCGGTCGCGTGAGGGGAGGCGTCCGCAGCAGCGCCGACGACCACGACCACCGTCGCTGCCGCCAGCACCGCGCGGGACGCCACGAGCGCGCCCTCGGGGCCGCTGGGAACCACCAGGTCGCCGGCGGGGGTCCTGGTCAGGACCGCGTTGGCCCGGGGGTCGATGCGCGGGGTCTCGGTGCTGTTCGGGGGCTGCGGACCGGGCGGCCGTTCGTCGGCGGTGCAGCCCGTGACCGCCAGGAGGGCGCCTGCGGCGGCGCCGGTCAGGAGGCTTCGTCGCTGGATCATCACGTCCACCCTAGCCGCCCGCGAGTTGGTCGGACGACCGCCCGGGTTGCGGAATCATCCGCGGCGCGCGACCGTTGGGGAGGAGACGTTCTGTGAAGGAGAAGCCCGTGTTCGAGATCCCGTCCGACCTCAACCCCGCCCTCGCCGGCCTGGCCTGGCTGCGCGGCCGCTGGGAGGGCACCGGCTACCGTGAATGGCCGGGCGAGGAGAAGGTGGAGTTCGGCGTCCAGATCGACTTCGTCGAGAACGGCGGCGACTACCTGCACTACCTCGCTCAGATGTTCCTGCTGGACGCCCAGGGTCGACCCCAGCGTCCGCTGACCCTCGAGACGGGTTTCTGGCGGGCCAACGAGAAGGCCGAGACCGACGTCGTCATGTGCAGCCCCGAGGGTTACTCCGAGATCTGGTTCGGCAAGCTGCAGCCGGGGCGCGTCGACCTGACGACCGATGCCGTCGTCCGCTCGCCGAGCGCGCTCGTGGAGTACTCGGCCGGACGCCGCCTCTACGGCAACGTCAACGGCCAGCTCATGTACAGCTTCGACCGGGCCACGACCGATGTCCCGCTGCGCCCCTACATGTGGGCCACCCTCAACCGCGTGGGGTCCTGACATGGGCCGGGCGGTCCCGAACGAGGAGGGCCCGGACGCCGGCGTGGCGTGGCACTTCGGTGAACCGCTGCGCGAGCAGCGCCGCCTGAGTGCCGCACAGGCCACGGTCGACCTGTCGCACCGTCCGGTGTTCTCGATCACCGGGCCCGACCGGCTGACCTGGCTGCACGCGATCACCAGCCAGTCCTTCGAGGGCCTCGCGCCCGGCGTCTGGACGACCGCGTTCGTGCTGGATCCCAACGGCCGGATCGAACACGTCCTCGCCGGTACCGACGACGGCGAGACCTTCTGGGCCACCACGGAACCGGGTCACCTCGACGCCCTGCTCGCCTGGTTGCGGCGCATGGTGTTCGCGTCCCGGCTCGAACTGGCCGACGCCAGCGCCACCCATGCGTTCGTCATCGCCGGTGGCCCGCGGATCATTCCGCGCGATCAGCTGGACGCCGTCCTGGGCGAGGAGCGGGCCGGGACATGGGCGGCCGAGGCGCTGCGCATCGCGTCCGGGCAACCACGCATCTTCCTCGACACGGACGAGAAGACCATCCCCAACGAGGTGGCGATGCCGGACGGGCTCGCCCTGGGCGCCGGCGTCCACCTGCAGAAGGGCTGCTACCGGGGGCAGGAGACGGTCGCTCGGGTCCACACGCTCGGACGCCCGCCGCGCCGCCTGACGCTGCTGCACTTCGACGGCTCGGACGAACGCCTGCCGGAGGTCGGCTCGGAGGTCCTGCTCGACGGCAGGGCCGTGGGCCGGATGGGCACGTCGGCCATCCACCACGAGCTCGGCCCGATCGGGCTGGCGCTGGTGAAGCGGAACATCCCGCTCGAGGCGCGTCTGGTGGTCGATGGGCTGGTGGCCGCCCAGGAGGCGATCGTGGATCCCGAGGTGGGCCTGCACGTGCGACCCCAGCTGCGCTGAGGGTTGCTGACCCCCCTTGCTGCATTTCCGGGTGGCAGGACCCCAAGAATTCTTGGGGTCCTGCCACCCGGAAATGTCTCGGGGGTCAGGGTTTCCGTGCCAGCACGGCCAGCTGCTCGGCCGTGCCCTCGTGGGCCAACGGGCCGCGGCGGTACCACTCGACGTCCACCAACCCGGCGGACGCCACCGCGGCCAGGACGTCGGCCTGGTCGTGCTCGACGACCATCACATCGACCGGGTGGCCCAGGAACTCCGGGCAGGGGCGCACCCGGTCGCCCACCACGACCGTCAGCAGCAGCGAGCCGCCCGGACGCAGCACGCGGCCCATCTCGGCCACCGCCGGTGCCAGCTCCGAGGGAGCCAAGTGCAGCAGGGACTGCAGCGCCAGCACGGCACCCCACGCGGGCGCCGAGCGCGGGCGCAGCAGCGAACGCAGGTCCCCCACGGCGAAGTCGAGGTCGGGATGGGTCTCCTTCGCCAGGGCGACCATCGCCGGTGAGACATCCACCCCGCTGACGGACGCCCCGGTGTCGGCCAGGAACGCGGCCACGTGGCCGGGGCCGCAGCCCAGGTCGAGGATCGGATCCTCACCGGCGAGGTCGACGACGCGCTCGAGCAGCCACACCTCGAGGGGCTGGCGGGTGAGGTCGTCGACGTGCGCCGCCGACCAGTCGGCGGAGACGGCGTCCCAGGCCGCCACCACCGCCGCGTCCCGGGCCGCGGCACCGTCGGCGAGCACCGACTCCCGGTCGGGTCCGGACGCCTCGGCGGCAGCAGCGCCCGACGGCTCGGCGACCGGGCCCAGCGCGTGGACCCAGCGGCTCTCCTGCTGGCCGCGACGCATGCCGACCTCGCGGACGAGGGGTTCCGGCCGGCCGGCCATCGCGGTGAGCGCCTCGGTCACCCCCTCCTTGTCGGCGAAGGCGTGGAGGCGTTCGGTCCGAGTCCGCAGTTCGCCCGCCGATTGGGCACCTCGCAGCAGCAGGACGGTCAGCAGGGCCCGCTCGCCGGCTGTCAGGTCGAGCAGTTCGTCGACCAAGTGGTGGTACTTCAACACACGGGATCCCTTGCCCGCCCAGACGAACCGGACCAAGCCGCGTTCCTTGAGGCTCTTCAGGCCCTCCAGCAGCGTCGCGTCGTCGTGGTCGGTGACAGGCTCACGGCTGGAGGCCTGGTTGCAGGCGGACTTCAGCGCGTTGGCGCTGAGGGGATAGGACGCGGGCACCGTCGCCTGCTTCTCGAGCAGGCTCCCGAGGATGCGTTGGTCGAGGGCGTCGAGTTCGGGCAACACGGCCCCAGCCTAGGGCCGCGCGGCGTGCAGGTCACCCAGGAAGGAGTCCGCCCACCGGTCGACGTCGTGGTCGAAGACCTGCCGGCGCAGGGCCCTCATGCGACGGCGCTTCTCGTCGTCCGACGCCCGTGCCGCACCCAGGATCCCCCGCTTGAGCGCCTCGATGTCGTGGGGGTTGACCAGCCAGGCCTGCCGCAGTTCCCGGGCGGCCCCCGCGAACTGGCTGAGCACCAACGCTCCGTCGGCACGGCTCCGGCAGGCGACGAACTCCTTGGCGACGAGGTTCATGCCGTCCCGCAGGGACGTGACCACCATCACGTCCGCAGCGCGGTACAGCGCGGCCA
Source organism: Propioniciclava sp. LT294 (assembly GCF_059516005.1). Lineage (NCBI taxonomy): Bacteria > Bacillati > Actinomycetota > Actinomycetes > Propionibacteriales > Propionibacteriaceae > Propioniciclava > Propioniciclava sp. LT294. The sequence continues at coordinate 93,521 of NZ_JCAKNG010000007.1, read as the reverse complement.
TCTCCTCGCGACCGAAGCCGGTGTGCAGGTAGGTGATCGGGGCGTGGCCGATGCGGCCGAGGGCGCCGTTGATGCGGCCGACCTGGAGTTCGATGTCGTCCCGGAGGCGCCGGTACTCCCGGACCCGCTGCCGGGACGGGGTCGCGACCTGCACGAAGACGGAGTCGCCGGTGTGCAGCGCACCCTCGGTGAACAACTCGCCGAAGGCGCGGACCCGCTGGTGGAGGCCCTTGGTGTAATCGAGTCGGTCGACGCCCAGGAACATCGTCCGGGCCCTCAGTCCGGCGCGGATCTCGTGGGCCCTGGCCACCACGTCCGGGCGGTTGGCCAGAGCCTCGAAACCACGCGCGTCGATGGAGATGGGGTAGGCGCCCGCCCGCCCGCGGGTGCCGTCCGGTCGCCCGAACGACTCCTCGTCGGTGGCCCAGCCGAGGCGGCTCCGCATGAGGCGCAGGAAGTTCCGCGCGCCGCCCGGCACCTGGAAGCCCACGACGTCCGCGCCGGCGAGGCCGCGGAGGATGTCCTCGCCCCAGGGCAGCTGGTCGAACAGTTCGGGCGGCGGGAACGGGATGTGGAGGAAGAAGCCGATGCGCAGGTCGGGACGGAGGTCGCGCAACAGGTGCGGAACGAGTTGCAGCTGGTAGTCCTGCACCCACACCGTCCCTCCGGGGTCGGCGGCTCGGGCGGCGGCCTCGGCGAAGCGCCGATTCACGTGGACGTAGTCGTCCCACCACGCCCGGTGGTACTCGGGTGGGGCGACGGAGTCGTGGTAGAGCGGCCACAGCGTCGTGTTGGCCATCCCCTCGTAGTAGTGCGAGACGTCCTCGGCCGACAGGGGGACCGCGACCATGTCGATGCCGTCGTGGCGCCACGGCTCGACCTCGTCGTCGGCCACTCCGTGCCACCCGACCCAGGCGCCACCCCGGGCGCGCATGAGGGGGGTCAGGGCCGTGACGAGCCCGCCGGGTGAGGTCCGCCACGTCGCGCGGCCTTCCCTGTCGACAGTGCGTTCCACGGCGAGCCGGTTCGCGACCACGACGAAGGACGCCGTGGGTGACCGGCCCGCGGTGGGTGGGTGTTCGTCCATGGGCCACACCTCCCGATTCCCCACCGTAACCCGTAGCCTCTCCATTGACGAGGGGAGACGCCATGCACATTCCCACCGCGCCGGGCCGTGCGGCCTGGTCCGCCGTCGTCGCGGACCCGCGCTCCACGCTCGTCTGCACGGACTTCGACGGCGTGTTGGCGCCCATCGTCGACGACCCCGAAGCCGCATGGGCGTCCGAGGACGTGATGGACGCGCTGGGCCTCATCGGTGCGCGCGTGGGGAAGGTGGCGGTGGTGACCGGACGCCCCGCGCGCACCGTCGTCCGGCTGGGTCGGCTGCACGAGCGGGCCGGGTTGCGGGCACTGACCGTGCTCGGCCTCTACGGCTGCGAACGCTGGGACGCCGCGACGGGGGAGTACACCGAACCGGACGCGCCGCCCACGATCGCCGCCGCGGCCGCCGAGCTCCCTGCCCTGCTGGAGGAGGTGGGCCTGACCGGGGCGCGCGTGGAGGACAAGCGCCTGTCGCTGGGCGTCCACACCCGCGAACTGGCGCACCCTGCAGCCGCCCTCGAGCGACTCCGCGAGCCGCTGGCCGACCTGGCCGCACGGCACGGGCTGGAGGTACAGCCGGGCCGGTACGTCCTCGAGCTGCGGGCGTCCGGCCAGGACAAGGGCGGTGCCGTGCGCCGCCTGGTCGGGGAATCGCGTGCGAGGACGGTGGTGTACGCCGGCGACGACCTCGGGGACGTGCCCGCCTTCGAGGCGGTTCGTGACCTGCGGGGTCGCGGCGTGGTCGACGGCCTGCTCGTCTGCTCGGGCTCCACCGAGCAGGACGCCCTCGTCGGGCTGGCCGACGTCGTGGTGCCCGGCCCGCCCGGGGTCGCCGCCCTGTTCCGTGCGCTGGCAGGCGATCGGATCTATCATGATCCATCGGTTCCGCGCAAGGAGGCGCCATGACCACACAGTCCCCCCGTCCCTCCGGCCCCAGCGCGCAGGATTCGCGCAAGGTGGCCGAAGCCGCCCGAGAGCAGACGTGGACCAAGCCCAGTTTCGGCAAGGAGCTCTTCCTCGGACGCCTGCGGCTCGACCTGATCGATCCGTGGCCGACGCCCACGCCCGAGGATCGCGCTCGGGGTGAGGCGTTCCTGGCTCGGGCGCGCCCGGTGGCCGAGGGCATCGACGGCCGCCTCATCGAGCGCGAGGCGATGATCCCCGATGAGGTGTTCAGCGAACTGGCCGCGCTCGGCGCCTTCGGCATGAAGGTCCCGACCGAGTACGGCGGGGTCGGGCTCACGAGCTTCTACTACAGCAAGGCGCTGGCCCTGTTCGGCACCGCCAACCCGTCGGTGGGGGCCCTGCTGAGCGCACACCAGTCCATCGGCGTGCCGCAGCCGGTCCACATGTTCGGCACCCCGGAGCAGCAGCGCCGGTTCCTGCCGCGCGTGGCGGCCGGCGAGGTGTCGGCGTTCCTGCTCACCGAACCGGACGTGGGCTCCGACCCGGCACGGCTCGGCTCGACGGCCGAACCGCTCCCGGACGGCGGCTACCGCCTGAACGGCGTCAAGCTGTGGGGCACCAACGGCACCGTGGCCGGGCTGTTCGTCGTGATGGCGCGGGTGCCGGCGTCCGAAGGGAACAAGGGCGGCATCACGGCCTTCATCGTCGAGGCGGACTCCCCGGGCATCACGGTCGAGTCCCGCAACGCGTTCATGGGCCTGCGGGGTCTTGAGAACGCGGTCGTGCGCCTCCATGACGTCGACGTGCCTGCCGAGAACGTCCTGCTCGGCGTCGGGCGGGGGCTCAAGATCGCCCTGGCCACGCTGAACGTCGGACGCCTGTCGCTCCCGGCGCTGTGCGTCGGCGCCGCCAAGTGGTGCCTGAACGTGGCGCGCGGCTGGTCGGCCGAGCGCGTCCAGTGGGGCCGCAGGATCGGCGACCACGAGGCGATCGCGAGCAAGCTCGCGTTCGTGGCGGCGTCCACCTACGGCCTGGAGTCGATGCTCGACCTGTCCTGCCTGCTGGCCGACGACGACCGCAACGACATCCGCATCGAGGCCGCCCTGGCCAAGCTGTACGGGTCCGAGCTCGCCTGGAGGGTCGCGGACGAGGTCGTCCAGATCCGGGGCGGCCGCGGCTACGAGACGGCCGATTCACTCGAGGCGCGCGGTGAGCGTCCGGCCGAGGTCGAGCAGGTCCTGCGCGACCTGCGCATCGAACGGATCTTCGAGGGCTCCAGCGAGATCATGCACCTCTTCATCGCCCGGGAGGCGGTGGACACCCACCTCTCGATCGCGGGTGACCTCATCGATCCCCAGTCCAGCACGGAGGCCAAGGCGCGCGCCGCGGCCCGCGCGGCCGCGTTCTACGCCGGCTGGCTGCCCACCCTGGCCATCGGTGCGGGGGACAGGCCCGGTTCGTACGCCGAGTTCGGGGAGCTCGCCGGCCACCTGCGGTGGGTGGAGCGCGCGTCGCGCCGACTGGCGCGGAACCTCTTCGCCGGCATGGCCCGCTGGCAGGGTCGGCTGGAGCACCGCCAGGTGTTCCTCGGCCGAGCCGTCGACATCGGAGCCGAGCTGTACGCGATGGCCGCCGCCTGCGTCCGGGCGAAGGCCGAACGCGAGACCCACCCCGAGGGGATCGAGCTGGCCGACGCGTTCTGCGGCCAGGCGCGCGTCCGGGCCGAGGCGCTGTTCACAGCCCTGTGGCACAACACCGACGCGGCTGACCGCCAGCTCGCCAAGAAGATCCTCGACGGTCACTTCACGCGGTTGGAGGAGGGGGTGCGGCTGGTCGCGTCGACGCTCCCGTGGGTCGGCCCGTGGCAGCCCGGACCTTCGACGCGGCCCGATGTCCGCCGCCGGTTGCCCCGGCGGGCGGACGCCGTGGGTCAGGCCAGGTAGTCGACCAGCGCCTCGTCCGCGTCGCGCGGGGTGAACCCGGTCGCCTTGATCCGGTCCAGGAGCAGGGCGCTGTGGCGCGGGCGGGGCGAGACGACCTTGCCCGCCGCGAAGTCCTCGGTGCTCTGGGGTGAGACGTCGTCGGCGTTCGCCCCCGTGAGTTCGAAGACGCGCCGAGCGATCTCGAACCAGGACATCACCGGGCCGTCGTTGGTCACGTTGTAGGTTCCGGCGGGGGGCCGGGTGTCGACCAAGTGCGCGATGGCCTCGGCCGGCGTGGACGTGAACGTCAGGCGTCCGAACTGGTCGTCGACGACGGACGGTGCGATGCCGCGCGCGGCGAGCGAGGCCATCGTCCGGACGAAGTTGCCGCCCTCGCCGATCACCCAGCTGGTGCGGACGATGTAGTGGTCGGGCAGGCTGGCGACCAGCGCGTCGGCGGCGGCCTTGGTGACGCCGTAGACGCCCAGCGGGCTGAACGGCTCCTCCTCGGAGTGCTCCTCGACCGCGCCGTCGAACACGTAGTCGCTGGAGACGTGGACCAGCGTGATCCGGTTCGCCCGGGCCACCTCGACGAGGTTCTGCACCGCGCCGACGTTGACCGCCCACGCGCCGCGACGTCCCTCGTCGGTCTCGGCGGCGTCAACCGCTGTCCAGGCGGCGGCGTTGATGATGGTCCCCACGCCCTGCCAGGAGTGGGCGCGGACGGCCGCGGCGTCCGTGATGTCGAGGTCGGCGTGGCCCAGCGCCACGGCCTCGGGGAAGAGCTTCTGCAGCGCCAGGCCCAGCTGGCCACCGGCGCCGACGATGACGGTGGTGCGGGGCTTCATCGGTGTGACGTCGGCCAGGCGGGGATGGTTCCGGTCGGCCTCGGAGATGATCGCCTCCGGCAGGGGGATCGGCCAGTCGATGGCCGCCGTCTCGTCTGCGAGGTGCACGAACGTGTAGGACGCCTTCGCCTCGGCGGACCAGTGCTCGTTCACGAGGTAGGAGTAGGTGGTGTCGGCCTCGAGGGCCTGGTAGCCGTTCGCGACGCCGCGCGGCACGAAGACGGCCTTGTCGGTGCCCATCTCGAGCGTGAAGGTCGTGCCGAACGTGGCTCCGGGGCGCAGGTCCACCCAGGCACCCAGGATGCGTCCGTGGGCGAGGCTGATCAACTTGTCCCAGGGCTCGGCGTGCAGGCCGCGGGTCACGCCCGGTTCGGCGTTGTACGACATGTTGTTCTGGACGGGTCCGAAGTCGGGCAGGCCGAGGGCGAGCATCTTCTCGCGCTGCCAGTTCTCCTTGAACCAACCGCGGGAGTCCCCGTGCAGGGGCAGGTCGATGACGAGCAGGCCGGGGATCGGCGTGGTCCGGACGGCGAGGTCGGCCACGGTCACTGACCCGTCTTGGCGTACTTGGCCTCGGTGGCCTCCTTCATGGGATGCCACCAGTCCTCGTTGGCGCGGTACCAGTCGATCGTGGCGGCCAGGCCGTCGGAGAACGCGGTGTAGCGCGGCGTCCAGCCCAGCTCGGTGCGGAGCTTGGTGGAGTCGATGGCGTAGCGCAGGTCGTGGCCGGGGCGGTCGTTGACGTGGTCGTAGGCGTCGGTCGGGTGGCCCATGAGGCCCAGGATCATCTCGACCACCGACCTGTTGTCCATCTCGCCGTCGGCGCCGATCAGGTAGGTCTCGCCGATGCGGCCGGAGTCGATGATCCGCAGGACGGCGGTGTTGTGGTCGTCGACGTGGATCCAGTCGCGGACGTTCAGTCCGGCCCCGTACAGCTTGGGGCGGATGCCGTCGATCAGGTTGGTGATCTGCCGGGGGATGAACTTCTCCACGTGCTGGCGCGGGCCGTAGTTGTTGGAGCAGTTGCTGATCGTGGCCCGGACGCCGAAGGAGCGCACCCAGGCGCGCACCAGCAGGTCCGAGCCGGCCTTGGTCGAGGAGTACGGCGAGCTGGGGTTGTACGGGGTCGTCTCGTGGAAGCGCTCGGGGTCGTCGAGCTCCAGGTCGCCGTACACCTCGTCGGTGGAGATGTGGTGGTAGCGGACGTCGTGCTTGCGGACGGCCTCCAGCAGCGTGAAGGTTCCGACGAGGTTCGTGTCGATGAACGGGCTGGGGTCGTTGAGGGAGTTGTCGTTGTGCGACTCGGCGGCGAAGTGGACGACGACGTCCGACTTTCCGACCAGGCGGGAGACCAGGTCGGCGTCGCAGATGTCACCGACGACCAGGTCGACGCGGTCGGCGGGTAGCCCGTCCAGTGACTCGCGCCGCCCCGCGTAGGTGAGCTTGTCCAGCACCGTCGCGCTGTGGTCGGTGTCCTGGACGAGGGTCCGGACGAAGTTGCTGCCGATGAAGCCGGCACCGCCGGTCACGAGGTGATGAGCCACGCGCGTCACCCTAGCGACGGACCATCGGGGCCGACGCCTTTACGGTTCCTGCTTTCTGGTCCTGCTCGAGTCCGGGTGGGTCGGCTGACCCACCCGGACCGCGGCTCAGGCGTTCTTGGCGCGGCTGCGGGCCTTGGCCCGCTCGTGTCCGACGAGGATCATCTTGCGCATGCGGACGGTCGCCGGCGTCACCTCGAGGCACTCGTCGGCGCGGCAGAACTCGAGGGCCTGCTCGAGGGAGAACTTCGTCGCCGGGATGAGGCGCTCCAGTTCATCACCGGTGGAGGAACGCACGTTGGTGAGGTGCTTCTCCTTGGTCGGGTTGACGTCCATGTCGTCCGGACGCGCGTTCTCGCCGACGATCATGCCCTCATAGGTCTCCTCGCCGGGGGCGACGAACATCGTGCCGCGCTCCTGCAGGTTGAACAGGGCGTAGGAGGTGACCGTGCCCATCCGATCGGCGACCAGCGAACCGGTGGTGCGGGTGAGGATCTCGCCGTGCCAGGGCTCGTAGCCCTCGAACACGTGGTTCATGATGCCGGTGCCGCGGGTCTGGGTCAGGAACTCGGTGCGGAATCCGATCAGGCCGCGCGCCGGGACGGTGAATTCGAGGCGGACCCACCCGGTGCCGTGGTTGGTCATCGACTCCATGCGGCCCTTGCGGGTGCCCATGAGCTGCGCGACGGTGCCGAGGTGCTCCTCGGGAACGTCGACGGTCAGCTTCTCCACGGGCTCCTGCACCTTCCCGTCGATCGTGCGGACGAGCACCTCCGGCTTGCCGACGGTGAGTTCGAAGCCCTCGCGGCGCATCATCTCGACCAGGATGGCGAGTTGGAGCTCGCCTCGCCCCTGCACCTCCCAGGTGTCGGGACGGTCGGTGTTGTTGACCCTGATCGACACGTTGCCGACCAGCTCTTGGTCCAGGCGGGCCTTCACCAGGCGGGCGGTGAGCTTCTTGCCCGACTTGCCGGCCAGCGGCGAGGTGTTGATGCCGATGGTCATGGAGATCGACGGCTCGTCGACGTGGATCAGCGGCAACGCCACCGGGTTGGCCGGATCCGCGAGCGTCTCGCCGATGGTGATCTCGGGGATGCCCGCGATCGCCACGATGTCACCGGGCCCGGCCGACTCCGCCGGGACGCGCTCGAGCGCGTTGGTGATGAGCAGCTCGGACAGCTTGAGGGTCTGGACGGAGCCGTCGCGGCGCATCCACGCCACGGCCTGGCCGCGCTTCAGGGTGCCCTCCACGATGCGGCACAGCGCGAGGCGGCCGAGGTAGGGCGAGGAGTCGAGGTTGGTCACCAGCGCCTGGAGGGGGGCGCCCTCGGTGTAGGTCGGTGCGGGGATGGACTCCAGGATGACCTCGAACAGCGGCTCGAGGTTCTCCGAGTCGGGCATGGTGGCGTCGGCCGGCTGGTTGAGGGAGGCTCGGCCGGCCTTGGCGGCGGCGAACACGATCGGGAAGTCGAGCTTGTCGGCCTCGTCGTCCTCGACCAGGTCCATGAAGAGGGCGTACACCTCGTCGATGACCTCGCTGATGCGGGCGTCCGCTCGGTCGACCTTGTTGATGACCACGATGATCGGCAGGTGCTTGGCCAAGGCCTTGCGCAGGACGAAGCGGGTCTGGGGGAGGGGGCCCTCGGACGCGTCCACCAGCAGCACGACACCGTCGACCATCTCCAGGCCGCGCTCGACCTCGCCTCCGAAGTCGGCGTGGCCGGGAGTGTCGATGATGTTGATCGTGACACGCTGGCCGTCGGCCATCGTGTGCGTCACGGCGGTGTTCTTCGCGAGGATGGTGATGCCCTTCTCGCGCTCGAGGTCCATGGAGTCCATGACACGGTTCTCCACGTCCTGGTTCTCGCGGAAGGCACCGGACTGCCAGAGCATGGCGTCCACCAGGGTGGTCTTGCCGTGGTCGACGTGGGCGATGATGGCGACGTTGCGCAGGTCGGCGCGTGTGGGCATACGAGATCTCTCAGATCGTCGGTGGGGATTGACGATTCATGCTACGCGCATCCGCGCGGCTGGCGGAAACCGAGTCCGGCGGCGGGGGCGTGTGGGGCAACTCTCAACCAGTCCTCCACGTCTGGGCTAACGTCGTTTGCCTCGACCGTTGAAATGGGTTGGACTGGCCCTGCCCACTCCACATGATTCCGGGGATGCCCATGTCTCGCCAGCCTCGCAGCTTCGTTGTTGCACTCACGACCTTCCTGTTGCTGCTGTCGCCGCTGGCTGCGTTGCCGGCCCAGGCCGCGCCGAACGTGCACGCCAACCAGAAGGCTCACACCGCCACCCAGAAGCTGGCCCGGACGAACGCCAAGCTGGGACTGCCCGGCGAGGGAAAGACGGTCCCGCGCCCGGGCGGGAAGGCCACCGCGTCGTCGTTGCCGAGCGCCACCCCGGACGTGGCCGCTGCGGCGTCCGGTGCGGTCGTGCAGTTCGCCGAGATGGCGCTTTCCGAGGACGTCGGCGTCGTCGGCGTGACGTTCGACCAGCCCGTCGCGGACGACGTGGCCGTCTACGTGCGCCAGGTGGACGCCGGAACCCCCGAGGCGTGGACCGCCTTGGAGATGGACACGTCGTCCGAGACGGCGACAGCGCCCCTCTCCACCGAGCCGATCGTCGTGAGCGGAGCGGGGTCCGTGCAGGTCGCCACCCTCTCCGCGACCCCCATGACCGCGACACTGGCCCTGTCCACCTCCGCGACGGTCGCTGCGGATACCACCACCTCCGACCTCGCTTGGACGGACCCGGAGATCCGAAGCCGCTCCTCCTGGGGTGCCCGGCCGCCCAAGTACGAGTACACCAAGGGCATCGTGACGGGCGCGATGATCCACCACACGGCCGGCACCAACAACTACACGGCTGACCAGGTGCCTGCGATTCTTCGCTCCATCCAGGCGTTCCACATGGACACGCGGGACTGGAACGACATGGCCTACAACGTCCTCGTCGACAAGTTCGGGCGTGCGTGGGAGGGCCGGGGTGGGGGCGTGGACAAGGCCATCGCGGGTGGTCACGCTTGGGGCATCACGAACAACCGCGTCTTCGGCATCTCGATCATGGGCGACTACGAGACCGTCCAGCCATCGGCCGCCGCCCTCGACACGGTCAGCAAGGTCATCGCCTGGAAGTTCCGGATCCATGGCGTCGACCCGAACAGCAAGACCTGGGGTTCGGGCGGCCAAGACGGTGGGGACATCACGCTCAACGCCCTTTCCGGCCACCGCGACGAGAACGCGACCGCCTGCCCCGGCCGGTACGTCTACGCGCAGTTCTCGACCATCAAGACGAAGGTCGTGAACTACCTCGCGACGAAGTACCCCAACACCGGCCTCGAGGGCTACCGTCCCGGCAACCTGATCTCGGACGAGCGCTTCTTCGACGGCGCAGGGCTAACCGAGCAGGAAGCCCGTGACTTCATCGCGGCCAAGGGGAGCACCTGCGTGCCCGGCGCGGACGGCACCCCCTGCCTCAAGGACTACGTGGTCACGATCCCTGCGACCCCGGCGACGCAGTACTGCGCGGCCCTGCCCGGCGGTGAGACGGACGCCGCGGGCGTGATCACCCAAGTCGGGCAGGTGTGCGGCATCAATCCCGAGGTGATGCTTGTGCTGATCCAGAAGGAGTCCGGCCTGGTGGGGGCCAGCAGGCCGACCGCCACGATGTACTCCAAGGCCACGGGCGCGGGGTGCCCCGACTTCATGGCCTGCGACGCGGGGCTGGCGAGCTTCTTCGGTCAGGTCTACGGCGCGGCCGAGAAGTTCCAGAAGTACAAGGCCAACCCCGGGGCCTACCCGGTCAAGGCCAATGGGACTCCCCAGACCGTGCGCTACAGCCCGGAACCGAGCTGCGGCTCGGCGACCTTCGTCGTCGAGAACCAGGCCACGGCCGGCCTCTACACCTACACGCCGTTCACGGCCAACGCTGCTGCGATCAACGCCGTGTCCGGCGCGGGAGACGCGTGCTCGGCCTACGGCAACCGCAATTTCTACCGGCTGCTGAGCACGTGGTTCCCGACCGCTCCGTCCTCATGGACCGCGGCGCTGCCCGAGCCCGCTTCCACCGTGACGCCGCAGTGGGGCGCCATCTGGGCCAAGGCCAACGCGCTCGGTGCAGCGGCGACCGGCGCCGAGAAGGGCCCGGTCGTGGACGCCGGGAACGGTTGGTTCTCCAAGCCCTATGCCAACCTGGCCATCCTGTGGGCGCCGGCAACCGGTCCCGGGGTCGTTTCCTTCAAGGACACATGGGGGACCGCCGACGATACCTACACGGTGCCCTCGACCCCCGGGGTCGCCTACGCGGTGAATGGCACCGTTCAGGGACCGGGGACCTATCCCGCGCTGGGCACGGTGACCGTGACCGCCACGCCCCAGGTCGGCTACGCGCTGACGGGCACGACTTCCTGGTCGAAGGCCTTTACCGGCGTGGCATCCCCCACCCCGACTCCTACGTCCACTCCGGCGCCGACTCCCACCCCGACTCCGATGGTGAGCCCGACGCCGACTCCGTCGGTGTTGGCACCGTCGACGGTGGTCGTCCGTCGCTGGTTCACGCCCATCGACAAGGACTGGGTGACGATTCCCGAGGCATCGGGTCAACCGTCCGCCGCGCAGTTGAGGTCGTGGGGATACACCATCGGGTCGGACCCCCAGTACCGGGCTTCCCTCACCGGTGGAACGGGGATGGTGGCGGTCTATCGCTGGTGGCACCCCAAGGACCACGACTGGGTCGACATGCCCGCCTCGGGCACGCCGGATGCGACGATGGTCCGTTACGGCTACACCATCAAGACGTTCCAGTTCCACCTCTGGACCACGGGGGGTTCGGGCCGCGTCGCCGTGAACCGCTGGTTCCATCCGAAGGACAATGAGTGGGTCACCATCCGGCAGGACGAGATCTCCGACGCCACCCTGAAGTCCTGGGGATACGGCGCGAAGACGCTGGTGGGCTACGCTCCGCTCGCCTGAGCGCACCAAGAAGACGGGCCCGCTGGTTGTGCACGTACGGAGGTCAGATCGACAGCAGGGTGTCCGCAATGATGTGGGAAGGTGACTCGGGCAGTTCCACGGGGGCGCGGCGGAAGTCGCGCCACGTCTTCAGGAACAGGTCGAGGATGTTGAGGTCGAGGTGCGTGAGCAGCACATTCTCGCCCAGACCTTGGTGCCGTTCCGTGCGCTCGCGATGGATCGCAGCCGGCGTCCCGAGCGCTGCGCACTCCTCCTGCAGGCCCCCGGAATCGGTGACGACGAAGTCGGCGCGTGCCAGGATCGGCAGGAACCTCGCGTAGGGCCGCTTATCGATGGCTCGGAAGCGCTCACCGTCGAACAGGCCGTCGAGCCCGAGCTCCTTGAGGCGGTCCTTCTCGGCATGGCCCAGGACCATGACCAGCGGGTGGCTGGCGGAGCGCTTCGCGAGCAGCCGCACGATGGCGCTGAACTCCTCCGAGTTGCGCAGCAACTCGAAGCGGTGCAACGTCACCAGACCGAAGTGCTCCGGCAGGTCGACGCCCTCCAGGTTCGTGTGGTCGACACTGTGCAGCGCGTCGACGACGGTGTTGGCGCCCGTGAGGATGTACTCACCGGGTGCCTTCGCGGCGCGCAGGTTGTCCACTTCGCGCTGGGTGGGCGCGAAGTGCACAGTCGTCAAGCGTCCTACCACGCGGCGGTTCAGCTCCTCCGGGAAGGGGTTCAGGGCACTGCCACTGCGGAGGCCCGCCTCCACGTGCGCGACCTTGGCCCCCAGGAAGCGGCCGAGCGCAGCCCCGAAGACGGTGGAGAAGGTGTCGCCGTGGACGACGACGATGCCCGGGTGTCCGTCCGCCACGAGGTCGGCCTTCAGCTCGGGGCGGCTCGTCGCAACACTGCGGGCGAGGCGCAGCGCCCACACCGGAACCTGTGCGGACTTGGAGACGTGGACTCGGTGGGCCTCGTCGATCAGGTAGCGGTCGGGGCTGGGTACGTCCAAGTCGGCGAGGCTCTGCTCCACGCCGGTGACGTGCTGGCTGGTGCTCCAGAGCTTGAAGGGGCGGCCGGCCTCACGCAACGCACGCATGACAGGTGCGACCTTGATGAGCTCAGCGGTGGTCCCTGCGACGAACACGATGGTCATGAATGGCCGCCTCGAATGGGTGGTGACGTTGTTTGTACGATGGTACCGGCCCTATCGAGAGGTTCTCATGTCGTCGATCCACACCTTGGGCGTGGTCATGCCCTGCTACAACGAGAGGGACTGGGTGCGTCGCTCGGTGGCTGCGCTCGAGGCCGCGGCGGCCGCTGCCGACTGGCCGTTGGACGTCGTGGTGGTCGATGACGGCAGCACTGACCCAGAGACCGTCGCCACCCTCGACCAGTTGGCCGAAGGAGGTCGCATCCGACTGCTGCGACAGCCCAACGGCGGACGCCTCGCCGCCCGCTCCGCGGGGCTGGCTGCGCTGGGAGCCGGGCAGGTCCTGCTTCTGGACAGCCGCGTCATTCTCCACCCGGGCGCCCTCGTCACCCTGAAGGCTCAGCTGGAGGAGGCGCCCGGATCGGCCTGGAACGCCCACGTCGACGTCGTCACCTACCGCAACCCATGGGCCGCCTTCTGGGGTGGCCTCACCAAGATCGGCTGGCGGGCCTACTTCGCGCAACCGCGCCGCCTCAGCTTCGGACCGGAGGACTTCGACCGGTACCCCAAGGGGACAGGCGCGTTCTGCGCCCCGGTCACGGCTCTGCAGCGCGCCGCATCCGGTTTCTCGTCCTTGTACGAGGACGCGACCTTCGCGTCCGATGACACCAAGCTGCTGCGCAACGTCGCCTCCGACCTGCGCATCAACATGGACCCGGGCTTCGCGGTGGACTACCACGGCCGGGACTCGGCGTCGCGCTGGGCCAAGCAGGTGCTTTTCCGTGGGACGACCTTCGTCGACTCCTACGTCCGTACACCGCGTCAGGCGGCGGTCATCGGGGCGGGGCTGGCCGTGGTCGTGCCCGCCGCCGTCGTGGCCTTGCTGCGGTGGCCCATGGCCACCGTCGGTGCTATGGCCGCCGGATCTGCCGCGGCCTCCGGCGCGGCCGCACGGTGCGGCGGAACCCGCGATGAGACCCTGTGGACGGGCGTCCTTCTGGCACCGTTCACGGCCATCTTCGGGGCCGGATTCGTCCGTGGGCTGGTGATGGCCCTCCGCGCCGCGTTCCGGCGTCGATGAGCGGGCCTGGCCCCGCTGCCGAGGACGCCACGCCGCTCCCGGAGGACTCGGCCGGCCCCTCCCCGGACGCCATGCCCACAGGCCGTCGTCGCGGGCAGGTCCTGTCGCTCGGGATGGCCCTGATCCTCTCGAGCGGATTGGGCTTCGTCCTGTTGGCGATCGTCGCCCGCTGGCTCACCCAGGACCAGAACGCACTCTTCCTGAGCGTGTGGGGGATCGTCTTCGGCTTCGGGAGCGTCCTTGCCTCCTCGGAGCAGGAGATCGCCCGGCAGACCGCTGTCGCGCGGCTCGAGGGGCGCCCTGCCCCGGCGTCCGTGGGTCAGTGGACGCTCACCGGGCTTGCCGCCACTGGCGCGACGCTCCTCGTGCTCGCCCTGGTCGCCCGTGACCGGATGTTCCTCGACTCCTGGTCGTTGGTCGCCCTGACCGCACTCGCGCTCATCGGGTTCGCCGGGCAGTTCCTGACCCGTGGTCTCTTCCTCGGCGGCGGGTCCACCGGGGCGTACGCGGCGGTCGTCGTGCTGGAGGCCGCACTCCGCGTGGTCCCAGCAGGGCTCCTCCTGGTGCTCGCGGTGCGGCCCTCCATCGACGGAGCTGTCGCTGCGGTCGTCCTCGGGTGCTGGGGATGGGCCGTCCTGTGGCCGCGATTGCGCGGTCGTGTGGATGTCCACGGTCACCGTCAGCCTTGGGGGAGAGTGGCCGCGGGGCTCGGGACGCTCGCGGCGGGCAACGCACTGTCGAGCCTCGTGCTGACGGCGTTCCCGACATTGGTGACCCTCATGCTGGGGTCTGGAGGTCTGGCGGTCCTGTTCGCCGTCGTGACCCTGTCCCGCGTGCCGCTGGTTCTCATGTCGCCCGTCCAGGCGATGGTCGTGCCCGTCGCAGTGGAGTACCTCCACGCGGGACGAGCCAGCGCGCTGGCCGCCTTGCAGATCAAGGGTGCAGTCCTGATGGCCGCTGCGGCGGCGTTCCTGGCAGGAAGCGGCTGGGTCCTGGGTCCATGGGCCGTCCGACTCCTCTTCGGAGCCGACTATGCAGCCGCACCCGCCACGGTCGCCGTAGCCCTGGCCACCAGCGCTGTCATCGCGCTGGCACTCATGCAGGTCGCGGTGTTCATCGCACTTGAGCGGTACCCGTTCGTGGCCCTGACCTGGGGACTCGCCGTGGGCGCCGCCGTGGCGGTTCTCGGCCTCTGGCCCGCCGAGCCGGAGCTCGTGGGCCTCACGGCTTTTGCTGCCGCCTCCGTCACTGCCTACGTCGTGAGTGGGTTGTTGCTCCGGGCGTCTCTGGCCCGCCGCTGAGGATCAGGAACATCCCGTGATGCGGTAGAGCTTGGCGTGCCCCTCTTGGTCGACCAGCTCGAAGCCCTGGGCGGTGGCGAGCTCGTCGAGCCCCGGATAGGGGTGGGAGGCCCCGTGAACCTCCTTGGGGCCGAAGTCGAGGACGTACGTCACGTGCGCCGCATTGAGCACCGGGCAGACGGCCGGGTTGCTGGCCAGTTCGTCGAGATGCCGAGCTGCCATCACTCGCGCGGGGGTGTCTCCGTAGAACATGTGGGGTGCCAAGGCCATGCGGCCGGTGAGGGCGTAGACGAGGGCTGAACCGTTCCAGGGATTCGTCGCCACCACGGCGTCCGCCGGGACCTGCGCGGGGAGACGCATGAGCAGCGCGTACTCGTCGCTGTCGATCAGGGGGGCGTCGGGTGTCACGGCGTACATGGATGAGGCGCGCTCCACGGCGGCATCCATCCACTTGGTTCGCTGGGTCGTGACGACGAGCGCGAGGACGAGCACAAGGGAGAACACCAGCATCCAACGGCCCGGAAGGAACGGCGGCCCCGAACGCCTCGCCAGCCGTGCTGCGATCAGCCCGACCAGGGCGTCCAAGCCGACGACCGCCAAGGGAACGGCTACCAGGGCCAGAGTGGCCGAGAAGCGAATCGAGTCTTGGTACCAGGGTCCGGTGAGGAACAGGCGCAGCCTGCCCGGGCTCCAACTGGAGACCACCACCCAGAAGAAGACGACGACCAGCCAGGATCCCACCATCCAACCCAGCCCTCTGCGCCATGCTGCCCACAGACCCACCAACATGAGGAGGCTCCCGGTCCACGTGGGGCCGAGCCACACGGGAGCGTTCACCAGGGCGTGACCGACGGCGGACTGCTCGTTCAGGGGCGGCGGCCAGTCACCCACGGAGACCGGGGGACGCAGGATCTTCCAGGCGACCACGGCAACGCCGAGCGCTGCCACGGTGGACAGGATCCTCAGCATGGACGCGGTACGGCTGGCAGTCCCATCCCGCCACATCCGGATTGCCCGCCAAGCCATCGTCAGCAACATCGGCGCGGCCACGAGGAGCAGCGCCATCCCGGCGTTCGGGTGGGAGAGGAGCAGGCCGGGGGCGCCCAGCACGCCCAGGGCCACGCCCCGCTGCCACGGCAGCCAGCGCTCCCTCCCCAACCCCAGCCACTGGGTGCCGAGGCCGACCAACGTCGGGAGCAGGGCGTACCCGAGCAGGTTCGGGTAGAGGACACCGAAGTCGAGCAGGAGGAGCGGGAAGAGCGGGAACGAAGCGGCCAGAACCCCCGCCCCGAGCACGGTGGCGGGGTGGGGGCGGAGGGCTGCGCGGATCGCGAACAGCAAGGACAAGGGCCAGGCCCAGCTCACGATGACAACGAGCACCGCGTTGACGGAGTGCGCGATCGGGGCGCCCGTCGCGAGCATCACCGCGGCGCTCAAGTCGTGGAAGGCTGCGGGGTAGAACGTTCCCAGACCTGACGTCGGCTCCACGCCGGCGTTGAGCTTGGCGAGCGTGAGTGAGGAAGCATTTCCGCTGTCCACGATGTAGCGGATGGCGTTGAGGTGCCAGACGTTGTCGAAGGTCTGGGAGAAGGCGTCCGGCGTGTCGAGCACGTTGCGCATGTGACGTAGCCACAGGACGGTCGCCAGTGCGGTGGCCAGGTACCACGGCAGGTCACCCGCGTGCCAGACGTCACGTGGCGCAAGGGCCTTGGCCTCCCGAGGCGCCAGGCGTCCGGCGGCCCAGCCCGCAGCCACCATGGCCGCTGTCAACGCAGGGACGAGCATCCACCACGGGAACGGCTGCGGCGTCCCGAGGACACCGGACAAGGCGATGATCGACACGGAGATGAGGGGGGCGGCGGACAGGGCCGCGAATCCGCGGAGCCCGCTGGCCAGCGTGACGAGCAGTCCAGGGATGGTCGTCAAGGCGAGCGCGACCAGCGTCGGAACGAAGAGGGCGGTCCAGCTCACGGGAGCCGCTCTCGGCGCTCGTGGCGGTCGATGGCCTCGCGCAGGATCGCGACTTCCTCAGCGAGGCGACGGGTCTCGTCCTCGAGCTTGGAGGACTCCAAGGACAGGTGCAGGCAGATGCCCATCAGCATCAGGATCGCCATGAAGAAGAGCAGGTTCGCTGGGATCTGGAAGCCGAGGGCGAGGCTCAGGGTCGTCAGCAGGCCGGGCCAGAGCGCGAGGACGACGATCGCCAGGCCGATGACGCCCCACAGGGCGACGTACTTCTCGCGAAGACGTCCGCTGCGGAGTACGACGAAGAGGGTGACCACGACGGAGGCTGTGAGCACAAGCGTGGTGACGGTTAACGCGCTCATCGTTCGCCCCCCGGATCTTTCTTGCGCGTTGCCGCGATAAGGAGGGCGAACATGGCACGGATCAAGTAGACCGTGGCTCGCCACGGGCTGGCCGAGGGGGTCCCGCCTTGCCTGGGCCGCATTGAGACGGGCACTTGCGTCACGGTGTGTCCCATCCTTATGGCGGTCATGAGTGAGTCGATTGTGTCGCCCAAGTACTCAGCGGGGAAGTGGAGTGTGTACTGGCGGATGGTCCGCCGGTTGGCCGCTCGGAAGCCGCTGGTGACGTCTGTGAGCTTGGTGTGCGCCGCAGAGGACATGGTTGCGGCCAGTAGTGCCATGGCCCAGCGACGGGGTCCCCGTACTTCGTAAGTACCCTCGCCGGCGAAGCGGGCGCCGATCGAGATGTCGGCTTGTGCCAGGCCTGCGAGAACCTTAGGGATGTCTGCCGGGTCGTGTTGACCGTCGGAGTCGACCTGTATCACTTGGTCGTAGCCCTCGCGCCAAGCGTATTTAAACCCCGTGCGCATCGCCCCGCCGACACCCATGTTGTAGGGAAGCGTGAGAACAATCGCCCCAGCTTTGCGCGCCAAGTCACCAGTGGCGTCGGTGGAGCCGTCGTCCACCACCAGGAGGTCGACATCGGGCACGACCCGCAGCACCTCCTCAACCGTCTCGGTGATCACCGCTGCCTCGTTCCAAGCTGGCATGACTACCAGAGTGCGAGGGCTCGCTTCGGGTGTCTGTTCAGGCGGCACGCCGTCAATGCTACCGGCCCGAAGGGCGCGAGCTGTCGAGCAGCACGGCGAGGGTGCGCGCGCATGCCCACATCTCGGGATGACCTGGACCAAGGGACGGGATTATTGGTCCCTACTACCCAATGTAGGAGGTTGGCTGGCACCATAGTCCACATGAGCCCACGAACCATCGGTGTGACCGAAGTTGCTCTGCGCGATGCGCACCAGTCCCTTATGGCGACTCGCATGGCCCTCGAGGACATGGTGGACGCCTGTACCGACATCGATCAGGCCGGCTATTGGAGCGTGGAGTGCTGGGGTGGTGCGACGTACGACGCCTGCATCCGGTTCCTGAACGAGGACCCGTGGCAGCGCCTGCGGACGTTCCGTGAGCTCATGCCGAACAGCCGCCTGCAGATGCTCCTGCGTGGCCAGAACCTGCTCGGCTACCGCCACTACGAGGACGGCGTCGTCGAGCGCTTCGTGGAGAAGTCGGCCGAGAACGGCATGGACGTCTTCCGGGTGTTCGACGCCCTCAACGACCCCCGCAACATGGCCCAGGCCATGCAGGCGGTGAAGAAGACGGGCAAGCACGCCCAGGGCACCATCTGCTACACGATCTCCCCGCTGCACACGACCGAGGGCTACGTGAAGCTGGCCGGCCAGCTGCTCGACATGGGGGCGGAGTCGATCGCGCTGAAGGACATGGCCGCGCTGCTGCAGCCTCAGGCCGCCTACGACATCGTCAAGGGCATCAAGGACACCTACGGCGACGTCCAGGTCAACGTCCACTGCCACTCCACGACCGGCGTGACGCTGGTCAGCCTCATGAAGGCGATCGAGGCCGGCGCCGACGTGGTCGACACCGCGATCAGCTCGATGAGCCTCGGCCCGGGGCACAACCCGACCGAGTCCTTGGTCGCCATGTTGGAGGGCACCGGGTTCACCACGGACCTCGACATGGACCGCCTGCTG
The DNA here is from genome assembly GCF_059516005.1 of Propioniciclava sp. LT294. NCBI lineage: Bacteria > Bacillati > Actinomycetota > Actinomycetes > Propionibacteriales > Propionibacteriaceae > Propioniciclava > Propioniciclava sp. LT294. The sequence goes on along the minus strand of NZ_JCAKNG010000007.1, from coordinate 74,689 downwards.
CGGATCCGTGACCACTTCGCGAAGGTGCGCTCCAAGTACGCGCAGTTCGAGTCGGCGACGCTGGTCGACACCGACATCTTCTCCAGCCAGATCCCGGGCGGCATGCTCTCGAACATGGAGAGCCAGCTCAAGGCCCAGGGAGCGGGCGACCGCATCCGTGAGGTGATGGAGGAGGTGCCGCGGGTCAAGGCGGACGCCGGCCACCCGCCGCTGGTCACCCCGTCCAGCCAGATCGTCGGCACGCAGGCCGTCTTCAACGTCCTGATGGGCAAGTACAAGGTGCTGACGGGCGAGTTCGCCGACCTGATGCTCGGCTACTACGGCGAGTGCATGGGCGAGCGCAACGCCGAGGTCATCGAGATCGCCCGGGCCCAGGCCAAGAAGGAGCCGATCACCGGGCGTCCGGCCGACCTGCTCGAGCCCGAGTGGGACAAGCTCGTCGCCGAGGCGACCGCGCTGCCCGGCAACGACGGCAGCCACGAGGACGTCCTCACCTACGCAATGTTCCCCTCGGTCGCGCCCGGGTTCTTCGCCAAGCGTGCGGAGGGGCCCAAGAACGTCGGCAAGACGCCCGAGCAGATGGCCGAACAGGCCACGGCCCAGGGCGACAGCGATCGTGCCGTGAAGGGCCCGATCACCTACAAAGTGTCCCTCGGTGGACGCGAGCACAACGTCGTCGTGGAAAGGGCGTGACGAGCATGGCCAAGAAGATCCTTGCCATGGACGAGCAGGTGGCCGCACTCAACAAGGCGCGCGTCGAGACCCGCAAGGGTGGCGGCGAGAAGCGGATCGAGAAGCAGCACCATGACGGCAAGCTGAGCGCGCGCGAACGCGTCGCGGCCCTGGTGGACGAGGGCTCGTTCCAGGAGATCGGCCTGTTCCGCCGCAACCGGACCACCGCGTTCGGCATGGCCGAGGCCGACATGCCGGCTGACGGCGTCGTGACCGGCACCGCCACGGTGCTGGGGCGTCCGGTGCACATCGCCAGCCAGGACTTCACCGTCGTCGGCGGCTCCGCCGGTGAGGTGCACAGCCTCAAGGTCGCGCAGATGATGGACGCCGCCCTCAAGTGCGGCACGCCCTTCGTCTTCATCAACGACTCCGGCGGCGCCCGCGTCCAGGAGGGCATCGACTCCCTCCACGGCTACGGTGCGATCTTCCACACCAACGTGAAGCTGTCCGGGGCGGTCCCGCAGATCTCGATCATCGCCGGCCCCTGCGCCGGCGGCGCCGCCTACTCCCCGGCGCTGACCGACTTCATCATCCAGACCCGCAAGGCCCACATGTTCATCACGGGCCCCGGTGTGATCAAGCAGGTCACCGGTGAGGACGTGACCGCCGACAGGCTGGGCGGCGCGGACACCCACATGGCCGTGTCCGGGGTGAACCACTTCGTGGTCGACGACGACGAGCAGGCGATCCTGGTGGCACAGAAGCTCCTCAGCTTCCTGCCGCAGAACAACACCGAGGATCCGCCCATCATCGACCCCGATCCGTACGTGGACCACGACGAGACGATGTACGACATCGTCCCCACCGACGGCAACAAGGGGTACGACGTCCGGAAGGTCATCGCCCGCCTGGTCGACCACGCGGACTTCCTCGAGGTCCAGGCCGGTTACGCGCAGAACATCGTCGTCGGCTTCGCCCGCATCAACGGCCGCTCGGTGGGCGTCGTGGCGAACCAGCCGCAGGCGATGGCGGGCGTCCTCGACATCAACTCCTCGGACAAGGGCAGCCGGTTCATCCGGTTCTGCAACGCGTTCAACATCCCGCTGGTCACGCTGGTGGACGTCCCCGGGTTCCTGCCCGGCGTCGCCCAGGAGGCGGGCGGCATCATCCGCCACGGCGCGAAGATGCTGTACGCGTACGCCGCCGCGACCGTCCCGAAGATCACGGTCGTGCTCCGCAAGGCGTACGGCGGCGCCTACCTGGCGATGTGCTCCAAGGACATGGGCGCGGACACCGTCTTCGCCTGGCCGACCGCCGAGATCGCGGTCATGGGTGCCGAGGGCGCGGCCGCGGTGGTCTTCCGCAAGGAGATCGCGGCAGCCGACGACCCGGCGGCCCGGCGCGCCGAGCTCGTCCAGGAGTACAAGGACACCTACTCCACGCCGTTCGTGGCCGCCTCGCGCGGGCTCGTGGACGACGTCATCGACCCGGCGGACACGCGCCGCTACGTCGCCATGCAGCTGGAGATCCTCGTCAACAAGCGTGAGCTCAGGCCGGCCAAGAAGCACGGCCTCGGCCCGGCCTGATCGGAGGAACCATGTCCGACGACATCAACGCCGAGCTGCTCGCAGCGGTCAAGAAGCTGACCGACCGCGTCGAGGGTCTCGAGGCCGAGATCAAGAGCATCAAGCTGCTGAACGCGCAGAACGTGCCCGAGGAGGTGGTGGTCGCCATCTCGGCGGCCGTCGCCGCCTACCTCGGCCACCGCGCCAAGCGCCGCCAGGCGCACTTCACGCGCTCCGCCGCGTGGCAGTCGACCACGCGTCTGTCCCAGCACGACCGCACGCCGCTCCACCTGCGGTGACCCGAAAGGTACAACCATGAAGCTCAAGGTGACCGTCAACGGCATTCCGTACGACATCGAGGTGGACGTCCAGGAGGAGGAGAAGCACCCCGTCGGCTCCATCGTGATCGGCGGCGCGGGTGGCATGAACACGCCCGTGGCGTCCACGGCGTCCGTTCAGGCGACCTCCGCCAACGCCGTCACCGCGCCCCTGTCGGGCTCGGTGTCGCGCATCCTCGTCGAGGAGGGCCAGACCATCAAGGCCGGGGAGGTCCTCTGCGTGCTGGAGGCCATGAAGATGGAGACCGAGATCACCGCGCCGGCGGACGGCACGGTGGCCCGGATCCTCGTCGAGAAGGGTGAATCCGTCGCCGGTGGCGATGCGCTCATCGAGTTGGGCTGATCCGTCCGGACGCGCGGGGTGGCACAATCCCCGCGTGACCAGTGCCCGTTTCGACGACCTGCGCCCCCCGGGGCGCAGGTCGTTCCGCCTGTCCGGGCTGCTGGAGGAGTTCAGCGCCCACACTCTCGACGAGGTGGTGCCGGCACTGCACCGGGCCGCGGACGCGGTCGCCGCCGGCCGGTGGGTCGCGGGCTTCGTGGCCTACGAGGCTGCCCCCGCCTTCGATCCGGGGATGGCGGTGCGGAGCCTCGACGGGACGCCACTCGCGGGCCTGCCCCTGGCGTGGTTCGCGGTGTTCGTCCGGCGCGAGCACGCGGACGCCCCGAGTCACACGGCAGGGGACTTCCTGACCGGCCCCTGGGAGCCCGCCATCGACGCCGCCCGCCACGGCGCCGATGTGGCGACGATCCGCGAGCGGATCGCCCGGGGCGACACCTATCAGGTGAACCACACCTTCCGGCTGACGGCGCCCTTCACCGGCGAGCCCGCCGCCCTCTACGGACGCCTCGCCGGCGCCCAGCGCGGCGGCTACGGGGCGTTGCTGGAGGCCGGGCGGTGGGCGGTGGCGTCCGCCTCGCCGGAGCTGTTCTTCGAGTGGTCGGGCGGGCGGCTCGTCTGCCGCCCGATGAAGGGGACCGCCCCCCGGGGACTCGACGAGGCCGAGGACGTGGGGCGGCGTGCCGACCTGCTGGCCTCGGCGAAGGACCGGGCCGAGAACCTCATGATCGTGGACATGGTCCGCAACGACCTCGGGCGGGTGGCGGTCCCCGGGACCGTCGGCGTCCCGGACCTGTTCGCCGCCGAGAAGTACGACACCGTCTGGCAGCTGACCTCGACCGTCACGGCGACCCCCCGGCCGGGGACCACCCTCGCCGACGTCTTCACCGCCCTGTTCCCGTGCGCCTCCATCACCGGCGCCCCGCGGAGTTCGACCATGGGGATCATCGCCGAGCTCGAGACCACGCCGCGGGGCGTCTACTGCGGCGCGATCGGCTTCGGCGGCCCGGGCCCGGGCGGGCCCGCGTGGGCCTTCAACGTCGGAATCAGGACCGTGCTCGTCGACCGGGACGCCGGGACCGCTTGGTACGGCACCGGCGGCGGCGTCACCTTCGACTCCACGCCCGCCGGCGAGTACGCCGAGGCGCTGCTGAAGGCGGAGGTGCTGCGCCGCCCGCCCAGCGACGTCAGCCTGCTCGAGACGATGCTGTGGACGCCTGTGTCCGGGGTGGCGCTGCTGGAGCGCCACCTGGCCCGGCTGGCGGCGTCCGCCCGCTACTTCGACATCCCGCTCGAGGTGTCCACCGTCCGTGCGGTTGTCGCGGACGCGGTGGCCGGCCGGACCACGCCCGCGCGCGTGCGGCTGGTGCTCGACCCCGATGGGACGACGTCCGCCGTGGCCTCGGACGCCCCCGCGCCGCGCGAGCACCCCGTCCGGGCGGCGCTGGACACCGTGGCCGTGGACAGCCGCGACGTGTTCGCCCGCCACAAGACCACCCGCCGCACGACCTACACGGACGCGGCGGCCCGGCACCCGGACGCCGAGGACGTCATCCTCGTCAACGAGCGCGGTGAGGTGACCGAGACCACCGTCGCCACGATCGCGGCCCGGCTGGACGGCCGCTGGGTGACACCGCCGCTGGCGTCCGGCTGCCTTGCGGGCGTGGCCCGGGCCGAGGCGCTCGCGTCCGGGCGCCTCACCGAGCAGGTGCTCACGCCGGCCGACCTGCGGCGCGCGGACGCACTCGCCCGCCTGAATGCCCTACGCGGCTGGGAGCCCCTCGTGCTCGTCGACCCCCAGTGACCCCGGCATCGTCGGACCGACTCAGCCGCGATGCACCTTGTGGTTGGCCGCTTGGGCCACCGGGCGCACGACGAGGCGATCCACGTTGACGTGCGGGGGCCGCGAGGCGACCCAGGCGATCACCTCGGCCACATCCTCGGCCACCAGCGGATCGCCGACGCCCTCGTAGACGGCGTCGGCGCGCTTCTGGTCACCACCGAACCGGGTCAGCGAGAACTCCTCGGTCCGGACCATCCCGGGTGCGATCTCGCACACACGGACCGGCTCCCCGCACAGCTCCAGGCGCAGGGCGCCCGCCAGCATGCGCTCGCCGGCCTTCGCGGCGTTGTAGCCCGCGCCCCCCTCGTAGGCGGCCTCGGCGGCGGTGGAGGTGACGAAGACGACGGTTCCCCGGGCGTCACGCAGGGCGGGGAGCAGGGCCTTGGTCACGCGGCCGGTGCCGAGGACGTTCGAGGAGTACATGGTCTCCCACGCCTCGAAGTCGGCGTCCGCGAGGGGCTCCTGGCCGACGGCCCCGCCGGCGTTGTTCACCAGCAGGTCCAGCCGTGGGCCGACGGCCTCGGCCAGCAGGGCGACGTCGTCGGGGTCGGAGACGTCGCAGGAGACGGCCACTCCGCCGATCTCCCCGGCGAGGTCCTGCACGCGTTCGAAGCGCCGGGCCGCGCAGAAGACGCGGTAGCCCTCGGCGGCGAGTGCGCGTGCGGTGGCAGCGCCGATCCCGGAGGATGCGCCCGTCACAACGGCAGTCCTGGTCATGCGACGAGCCTAGCCCCACGGTGGGGCCGGGCGGCGTGGGTAGGCTCCCCGCATGGGCGACCTGCTGCTCGACATCCCCGGGTCCCACGGCACCCGCACCGTGAAGCTGACCAACCCGGACAAGGTGCTGTGGCCCGCCACGGACGCCGGACCGGCGGTGAGCAAGCGCGCGCTGGCCGACTACCTGCTCTCCGTGGCGGAACCCTTCCTGCGGATCAACGGCGACCGTCCCATGACCCTGCAGCGCTTCCCGGAGGGCATCGAGGGCGAGGAGTTCTTCGCCAAGCGGCCTCCGGCGGGCGCGCCCCAGTGGCTCAACCGGGTCATGTGCACCTACCCGAGCCGACGTCGTCACGAGCAGCTGACCTTCGACGAGCCGGCCGACCTCGCCTGGGCCGCGCAGATGGCGACGATCACCTTCCACCCCTGGCCGGTCCGGACGGCCAACCCGGACAACCCCGACGAGTTCCGCATCGACCTCGATCCACAGCCCGGCCGCGACTTCTCCGACGCGGTGGAGGCCGCGCTGGCCCTGCGCGAGGTGATGGCCTCGGTCGGGCTCACCGCGTACGCCAAGACCTCGGGCAACCGGGGCGTCCACGTGTACGCGCGCATCGAGCCGACGCACGAGTTCCAGGACGTCCGGCACGGGGTCATCGGCGTCGCGCGCGAGCTGGAGCGGCGGTTGCCCGACCTGGTCACCACGTCGTGGTGGAAGGAGGAGCGCGGCGAGCGCGTCTTCGTCGACTTCAACCAGGCCAACCGGGACCGGACCATCGCCGGGGCCTACTCGCCGCGTCCGCTGCCCGGTGCACCCGTGTCGACGCCGCTGTCCTGGGACGAGCTGGCGGACGCCGACCCGCGCGACCTGACGGTGTGGACCGTCCCGAAGTTGCTGGCAGACCGGCCCTGCCCGTGGGCGACCCTGGATGACGCGCCGGGCGACCTGGCCGGCGCACTGGGGCTCTGGGAGGCCGACCTGGCGCGGGGCCTCGGCGAGCTGAACTTCCCGCCCGACTACCCCAAGATGCCCGGCGAGCCACCACGCGTCCCCCCGAGCAGGCGCAGGAAGGATCGTGCCGAGAAGGACTACCTCGCGCCCAAGGCGGAGCGTGACGCCGAGTGGGGGACACCGATCGTCCCCCCGTTCGGACCGATGCTGGCCAAGCTCGTCAAGGACTTCCCGACGGGCGACGTCCTGTTCGAGCCCAAGTGGGATGGCTTCCGGACGATCATCTGGCGCTCGGGGGACAGGGTCGAGCTCGGATCGCGCAACTCCCGGCCGATGACGCGCTACTTCCCCGAACTGGTGGAGGCGGTGAAGGAGAACTTCCCCGACCCGTGCGTGATCGACGGCGAGATCATCCTCATCGATCCGACCCGCGGCGACCGGCTCAACTTCGACCTCCTGCAGCAGCGGATCCACCCCGCGGCGTCCCGCATCAAGAAGCTCAGCCAGGAGACGCCCGCCGCCTTCGTCGGGTTCGACCTGCTCGCGTGGGGGAGCGACAACTGGGCGGAGAAGCCCTTCCGAGAGCGCCGCAAGGGGCTGGAGAGGGCCTTGGCGAAGGCCAGGCCGCCCATCCACCTGACCCGGGCGACCGACGACCGCGAACTCGCCGAGCAGTGGTTCGAGCAGTTCGAGGGCGCCGGCCTGGACGGCGTCATCGCGAAGCCGCTGGACGCGCCGTACGCCGAGGACAAGCGCGTCATGTGGAAGATCAAGCACGAGCGCACCGCCGACTGCGTCGTCGCCGGTTACCGCCTCTACAAGGACGAGACGGACGCCATCGGCTCGCTCCTCCTCGGCCTGTACACGCCTGAGGGCACGCTCAACTCGGTGGGGGTCATCGGTGCATTCCCCCGGGAGCGACGCCGCGAGCTCTTCGCCGAGCTCCAGCCGCTGGTCACCGAGTTCGCAGGCCACCCGTGGGCCTGGGCCGAGCCCGAGGGGGACAGCCCCGACAACCGCGACCAGTCCTTCCCCCGGACACCGACGGCCGCGGCCCACTCGCGGTGGAACGCGAAGAAGGACCTCACGTTCACGCCCCTGCGCCCCGAGCGGGTCGTGGAGGTGCGCTATGACCACATGGAGGGCCACCGGTTCCGGCACACCGCCCAGTTCGTGCGCTGGCGTCCGGACCGCAACCCGTCGAGCTGCACCTACGCGCAGCTCGACGAGCCGGTCAGCTACGACCTCGGCGACGTCCTCGCGGGGTGACCCGGCTCCGGCTCAGCCGGCGAACGGGTCGGTGAGCCCCACGTAGACGGTGTCGAGGTACTCCTCGATGCCCTCGGGGCCGCCCTCCTTGCCCAGGCCCGAGTGCTTGAACCCGCCGAAGGGCGCCGCGGCGTTCGACGTGCTGCCCGAGTTCACGCCCAGCAGCCCCACCTCGAGGCGCTCGCTGAGGCGCAGCACCCGGGAGAGGTCGTTGGTGTACACGTAGCCGGCCAGCCCCACCTCGGAACGGTTGGCTCGCTCGATGACCTCGTCCTCGGTCTCGAACGTGGTCACGGGCGCGACCGGGCCGAAGATCTCCGACGACAGGATCGGTGCGTCCGCGGGCACGTTGCCCAGCACGGTGGGTGCGTAGAAGAAGCCGGGGCCGTCGACCGCGCAGCCACCGGTCTCCACCGTGGCGCCCGAACCGACGGCGGCCTGCACGAGGGCATCCACGTCGTCGCGCTGCGTGGCCGAGACGAGCGGGCCCACGTCGACGCCGTCGTCGAGGCCGTTGCCGATGCTCAGCGAGCCCAGGCGCTCCGCGAAGCGGCGGGTGAACTCGTCGGCGACCGACGCGTGCACGAAGAAGCTGTTGGACGCCGTGCACGCCTGCCCGATGTTGCGCATCTTGGTCCGCACGGCGTTCTCGACCGCCACCTCCAGGTCGGCGTCGCCGAAGACGATGAAGGGTGCGCAGCCGCCCAGCTCCATCGAGGTGCGCAGCACGTTGGACGCCGCCTCCTTCAGCAGCGCCTTCCCCACGGGGGTGGACCCCGTGAAGGAGAGCTTCCGCAGGCGCGGGTCCTGGATGATCGGCCCGGTCACCGGGCGGGCGTCCTCGGTGGGGACGAGGTTCACGACCCCGGCCGGCACCCCGACCTCGTCGAGGACCCGGACGAAGGCCATGGAGGTCAAGGGCGTCAGGGCGGCCGGCTTCAGGATCACGGTGCAGCCGGCGGCCAGGGCCGGGGCGATCTTGCGCGTGGCCATGGCGAGTGGGAAGTTCCAGGGCGTGATGAACAGGCAGGGGCCGACGGGCCGCCTCACGGTGAGGATGCGGAGGTTCCCCTCGGGGGAGGGGACGTAGCGTCCGTTGAGCCGGACCGCCTCCTCGGAGTACCACCGGACGAACTCCGCCCCGTAGGTGACCTCGGCGCGGGCGTCGGACAGGGGCTTGCCCATCTCCAGCGTCATGAGGGCGGCGAACTCCTCGCCCAGGGCGTGGATCCGCTCGAACGCGGCCCGGAGCAGGTCCGAGCGCCGGCGAGCGGGCGTGCGGGCCCAGGCCTCCTGGGCGTCGGCGGCTGCGTCCATGGCCGCGCGCCCGTCCTCGGCCGAGGCGGACGCCACGGTGGTCAGGACCTCGCCGGTGGCGGGGTTGTGCACGTCGAACCGCGCACCGGTCGATGAGGGCCGCCACTCACCCCCGATGAACAGCTCGGTCGGGGCGATGGCGAGCGCCCGGTCCTCGATCCCTGTCCGCGTCGTTGCGTCAGTCACGGTTCCTCCTGCTGGTAGGTGAGGTGATACCTCCATGGTCGTGGACGGGGGTTGACACCCGCGACCACGAATGAGATGGTATTCGAAATCGTATACCACTTCATGGACGAAGTGAAGCGATCCCCAAGACCCCCTGACCGGCGCCCCGGACCGACAAGGAGATGCTCATGGCCGAGCAGCACATCGCCCAACACCTGGTGCTCAACGAGAAGCGCAAGGAGGACCGCAAGGTCGCCCTCGCCACCCTGATCGGTACCGCCGTCGAGTGGTACGACTACTTCATCTACGCCAACGCGGCGGCCCTCGTCCTCGCCCCCCTCTTCTTCACCCCGTTCGTCGAGTCGATGGGCCCGACCGGCGCACAGATCCTCTCGTTCGCCACCGTGGGCGTGTCCTTCTTCTTCCGCCCGCTGGGCGCCATGGTGGCCGGCCACCTCGGCGACAAGCTGGGCCGCAAGATCATGCTGGTCCTGACGCTCGTCCTGATGGGCGTCGCGACCGCCTTGATCGGCCTTCTGCCCACCTATGCCCAGATCGGCGCGACGGCCCCGATCCTGCTGGTGGTCCTCCGCATCCTGCAGGGCTTCTCCGCCGGCGGCGAGTGGGGCGGCGCGGCCCTGATGGCCGTGGAGCACGCCCCCGCCAAGAAGCGCGGCTGGTTCGGCGGCTTCCCCCAGATCGGCGTCCCGCTCGGCATGCTGATGGCCACCCTGGTGCTGGCCGTCCTCAGCGCCACCACCACCCAGGAGCAGTTCCTCGACTGGGGCTGGCGGGTGCCGTTCCTGCTCTCGATCGCACTGGTGGCCATCGGCTTCTGGATCCGCCGCGGCGTGGAGGAGTCCCCGGTGTTCCAGGAGATCAAGGCCGAGGACGAGCAGGTCCACCTCCCCATGGTGCAGATGTTCCGCTACTCCGGCAGGCAGGTCCTCAAGGGTGCCCTCACCTTCGCCGGCAACAACGCCATGGGCTACATGATCACCGGCGGCTACATCCTCGCCTACACCACGGCGACGCTGAAGATGGACCGCACGGTCATGCTGAACGTGATCTCGCTCGCCGCGGCCTTCTGGATCGTCACCACGCTGGTGGGCGCCTGGGTCTCTGACCGCATCACCCGCAAGCGCACCTACCAGATCGGCTTCGTCGTCATGCTCGCGATGGTCGTGCCCATGTTCCTCGCGATCGACACCGCCCAGCCGTGGATCGTCGCCGTCGGCATGCTGGCGATGACGGTGGCCCTCGGCCTCACGTACGGCCCCGCCTCCGCCATGTTCGCCGAGATGTTCCCGGCCCGGGTCCGCTACTCAGGCGCCGGCATCACCTACGCGCTGGGCTCCATCCTGGGTGGTGCCTTCAGCCCGATGATCGCGGCCGCTCTGTTCGCGCAGTTCCACACCAACATGGCCGTGGTCATCTACCTCGGGACGATCGCGCTCGTCGCCCTGGTCGCCGTCACGACGATCAAGGACCGCACCGGCCAGCCGCTCGACAAGGACGCCCACGACATCGAGGGCCAGGACGAGCTGGAGCGGGACCTCGCCACCCATCCCGAGCAGTTCGAGCACGCCCGCCCGGTCACGTTCGACCAGGACGCCGGATACTGATCCCGGCCCGACCAAGGAGTCTCCTCATGGATGCCATCACCCAGGTCCTCGGGCATCGGCCCGGCAAGGTCATCGCGGTCCACCTCAGCTTCCGTTCCCGCGCCGAGCAGCGGGGCAGGGTCCCGGCCCATGCCTCCTACTTCATGAAGGCGTCCTCGTCGCTCTGCGGCCCGGGAGAGGTGGCACGCCCGGCCGGCACGGAGCTGCTGGGCTTCGAGGGTGAGGTCGCGGTGGTGATCGGGACACGGGCCAAGGACGTGGCCCCCGCGGAGGGCTGGTCCCACGTCGGATGGATCACGGCCGCCAACGACCTGGCCCTGCACGACCTGCGCAAGGCCGACCGCGGCTCCAACGTGCGCAGCAAGAGCGGAGACGGCTACACCCCGGTCGGGCCCGTCCTCCTCGAGGCCGACCGGCTGGACCCGGCCGCGATCCGCGTGCGGACGTGGCTGGACGGGGAACTCGTCCAGGACGACTCCACCGCCGGGATGCTGTTCTCGATCGGCGAGATGGTGGCCGACCTGTCCCGGTTCATGACGCTCGAGCCGGGCGACGTGATCCTGACCGGGACGCCGGCGGGCGCTTCGGTCGCCCTGCCGGGGCAGCGCATCGAGGTCGAGGTGTCCTCGGACGCCGACCCCTCGGTGACCACCGGACGCCTCGGCACGCTGGTCACCGAGGGGGCCGCCCTGGCCCCGTGGGGCAGCCCGCCCGAGGTCGACGACGCCCAGCGTTCGGACGCCTGGGGCGTCGAGGTCACCACGCCCGCCGCCGGGGGGTTCGAGCTGACCGACGACCTCCGGGCGCGGCTGGCGTCCGTGGCGGTCGCCACGCTCTCGGCCCAGCTGCGGCAACGGGGCTACAACGAGGTCTCCATCGACGGCGTTCGACCCCTGGCGCCCGGCAGGACGATGGTCGGGTGCGCCCGGACCCTGCGGTACGCGCCGTTCCGCCCCGACCTCTTCAAGGCCAGGGGTGGCGGCTACAACGCCCAGAAGCGCGCCATCGACACGGTGGGTGAGGGCGAGGTGCTCGTCATGGACGCCCGCGGTGTCGACAACGCCGGCACCCTCGGCGACATCCTCGCCCTGCGCGCCCAGGTGCGCGGAGCGGCCGGGATCGTGACGGACGGCTGCGTCCGCGACCACTCCCTCGTCGCCGCGCTCGACCTGCCCGTCTGGTCGGCCGGTGGGCCGCACCCCGCCGTGCTCGGACGCCGCCACATCCCGTGGGAGACCGACGTGGACGTCGCCTGCGGCGGCGCGCTCGTCCAGGTCGGCGACGTCATCGTCGGCGACGACGACGGCGTGCTGGTGATCCCGCCGAGCCTCGTGGTCGAGGTACTCGAGGCCGCCGAGGCGCAGGAGGACGAGGAGGCCTTCATCGCCGAGATGGTCCGGGCGGGGAACTCCGTTGACGGCCTCTACCCCCTCGGCGCCGCCTGGCGCCCCCGCTACGAACAATGGCGCTCCGACAAGCGCTCCGACAAGCGCGCCGACAACCGGAACTGACGAGAGGAACCCGACATGTCCCTGCGAGACAAGCTCAGCGGTGCGATCGCGCCGCTCTTCACCCCCTTCACCGCCGAGGGTGCGGTCGACCACGCCTCCCTGACCCGCATGGTCCAGTGGCAACTCGCGAACGGTTCTGCGGGGGTGTCGATCGGCGGTTCCACCGGCGAGCCCTCGTCGCAGACGATCGCCGAGCGCGCCGACGCCATGCGTACCATCAGGGCCGCACTGGGCGACTCTGGCGCCGCGTTCGTGCCCGGCACCGGCAGTGCCAAGCTGGACGAGACCCTCGAACTGACCGCGATCGCCCAGGAGATCGGGGTGGACGCCGCCCTGATCATCACGCCGTACTACGCGCGCCCCACCCAGGAGGCGCTCTATCAGTGGTACGCCACGGTCGCCCGGGAGTTCCCCGACCTGCCACTCATCGCCTACAACGTCCCGAGCCGCACCGCGGTCGAGATGGCCCCGGACACCTTCGCCCGTCTCTTCCGTGACTTCGACAACATCGTCGGCATCAAGGAGACCACCAAGGACTTCGAGCACTTCTCCCGCACCATGCACCTGTGCGGGCAGGACCTGCTCATGTGGTCGGGCATCGAGCTGCTCTGCCTGCCGCTGCTCCCCTTGGGTGGCATCGGCTTCATCTCGGCCCTGTCCAACATCGCGCCCCGTGCGGTGGCCGACACCTACGCGGCCGCGGTCGCCGGCGACTGGGACCGCGCCCGCGAACTGCACTACGGGGTCCACCCCCTGGTGGACCTCCTGTTCGTCGAGACGAACCCGGCCCCGGCGAAGTGGCTCATGGCCGAGCGGGGGCTCATCGCCAGCGGGACCGTCCGCCCGCCCCTCATCGGCCTCACCGAGGGCGGGCAGGCGCGGGTGCGCGCGCTGGCCGACGAGGCGTCCAGCTACCTGACCGACGTGAACTGACCCGGGCAGCCCCCGCGTCCCAGCAAGAAGGAGAGCAACGATGACCGAGCGCCCCAACGGGCTTCCCGACCGGATCCGGCACTACATCGGCGGCGAGCTCGTCGACTCCGTCTCGGGTGAGACGTTCGACGTCCTCAACCCCGAGACCAACGAGGTCTACATCCAGGCCGCCGCCGGCGACCGGGCCGACATCGACAAGGCCGTCGCCGCCGCGCGGGCGGCGTTCGACCACGGGCCCTGGCCGCGGATGAAGCCGCGCGAGCGCTGGCGCATCCTGAACCGGATCGCCGACCTGGTCGAGAGCCAGGACGCCGAACTCGCCCGGTTCGAGTCGTGGGACACCGGCCTGCCGATCACCCAGGCGAAGGGCCAGGCCCGGCGGGCGGCGGAGAACTTCCGCTTCTTCGCCGACCTGATCGTGGCCCAGCAGGACTCCGCCTACAAGCAGCCCGGCACCCAGATGAACTACGTCAACCGCAAACCGGTCGGCGTTGCCGGCCTCATCACCCCCTGGAACACGCCGTTCATGCTCGAGTCGTGGAAGCTGGCCCCCGCCCTGGCGTCCGGCTGCACCGTGGTGCTGAAGCCCGCCGAGTTCACGCCACTCTCGGCGTCCCTGTGGGTGCGGATCTTCGAGGAGGCCGGGCTTCCGGAGGGCGTCTTCAACATGGTCCACGGGTTCGGCGAGACCGCCGGGGACAGCCTGGTTCGGCACACCGACGTGAACCTCATCTCGTTCACCGGCGAGACCACCACCGGGCAGACCATCTTCCGCAACTGCGCGGCGACCCTCAAGGGGATGTCGATGGAGCTCGGCGGCAAGTCGCCGGCGGTCGTGTTCGCGGACGCCGACCTCGACGCCGCCCTCGACTCGACCCTCTTCGGCGTCTTCTCCCTCAACGGGGAACGCTGCACCGCCTCGAGCCGCATCCTGGTGGAGCGGTCGATCTACGACGAGTTCGTCGAGCGCTACGCCGAGCGGGCGCGCCGGGTGAAGGTCGGCAAGCCTTCCGACCCGCTCACGGAGCTGGGCGCGCTGGTGCACCCCGAGCACCACGAGCGCGTCCTGGGGTACGTCGAGGCCGGCAAGGCCGAGGCGCGCCTCGTCGCGGGGGGTGGCCGCCCGGAGGAGTTCCCCGAGGGCAACTACCTCCAGCCGACGGTCTTCGCCGACGTCGCCCGCGACGCCCGCATCTTCCAGGAGGAGATCTTCGGCCCGGTCGTGGCGATCACGCCCTTCGACACCGAGGAGGAGGCCGTCGAGCTCGCCAACGACGTGAAGTACGGCCTGGCGGCGTACGTGTGGACGTCCAACGTCAAGCGCGCCCACAACGTCTCGCACCAGATCGAGGCCGGTATGGTCTGGATCAACTCCCACAACGTCCGCGACCTGCGTTCCCCGTTCGGCGGCGTGAAGGCGTCCGGCCTCGGCAACGAGGGCGGCTACCGGTCGATCGACTTCTACACCGAGCAGCAGGCCGTGCACATCACGCTCGGCGACGTCCACACCACCCGCTTCGGCGCCACCGGGTACAGCGAGAACGACCCAGCGCTCGCCGGCCCCGGCGCCCACTGACCACCACCGCGCCCGCCAGATGACAAAGGAGACAGACATGACCACCAACCTGCACCCGCCGTTCGACATCCTTCGCTGCGCTTCGATGGAGCTCGTCGTCACCGATCTCGCGGCCTCCCGCGCGTTCTACGTCGATGTGCTCGGCCTCGTCGTGACCGAGGAGGACGAGGACACGATCTACCTGCGCTCCTTCGAGGAGTTCATCCACCACAACCTCGTGCTCCGCCGGGGCGAGACCGCGGCCGTGGCGGCGTTCAGCTTCCGCGTTCGTAGCCCCGAGGACGTCGACAAGGCCGCTGCCTGGTACGAGGCGCAGGGCTGCCCGGTCCGGCGCTCGGCGGAGGGCTTCGTCAAGGGCACCCGGAACGCCGTGCGCGTTCAGGACCCGCTCGGGTTCCCGTACGAGTTCTTCTACGAGACCGACCACGTGGAGCGGCTGGCCTGGGCGTACGAGCAGCAGGGCGCGGGCGCGCTGGTGCGGCTCGACCACTTCAACCAGGTCTTCCCGGACGTGGTGCGCGGTGCGGCCTACCTGGAGGACCTCGGCTTCCGCAAGACCGAGGACATCCAGGACTCCGAGGGCGTGGTCTACGCGGGCTGGTTCGCCCGCAAGCCCACCGTGCACGACACCGCGCTCACCGGCGGTGACGGCCCCCGGATGCACCACGTCGCCTTTGCGACCCACGAGAAGCACAACATCCTCTACATCTGCGACAAGCTCGGGGCGCTGCGCCGGTCCGACATGATCGAGCGCGGGCCAGGACGCCACGGCGTCTCCAACGCGTTCTACCTGTACCTGCGTGACCCCGACGGCCACCGCGTCGAGATCTACACGCAGGACTACTACACCGGCGACCCCGACAACCCGCTCGTCACCTGGGATGTCCACGACAACCAGCGCCGCGACTGGTGGGGGCACGCGGTCGTCCCGTCCTGGTACACCGAGGCGTCGATCGTTCTCGACCTCGACGGGAACCCCGTGCCGGTGCGCAAGCGTGAGCAGGCGTCCGAGATGGCCGTGACGATCGGTGCCGACGGGTTCTCCTACACCCGCAAGGACGACAACGAGCACGGCTTCAAGGTCGGGACGCAGCTCTGACGACCCGGCCCGGGGGCGGGCGCCGACTCGCCCCCGGGCCGACGCCCGCCCCGCCCACCCGGACGTCTCGCCGTCGTGTGCGACCATGGACGCCAACCACACCTCGAGAAGGACTCCCGTGAACACAGACACCGCTCGGCTCTCCAAGTCGGAGACCGTGTACCGCGAGCTGCGGTCGCGGATCACGTCGGGACGTTACGTCGCGGGGTTCCGGATGGTGCTGGACCAGCTCGCCCGTGAGCTCGGTGTGTCTCCCGTGCCGATCCGCGAGGCGTTGCGACGCCTTGAGGCGGAGCGGCTGGTCACCTTCACGCCCAACGTGGGCGCCGAGGTGGCTGCGGTGGACGTGGGTGACTATGCGGAGGCGATGCACGTGCTGGCTCTGCTCGAGGGCTCGGCCACTGCGGTCGCCGCCCCCCACCTCACCGAGGGCCAACTCCGGGACGCGTTCGACATCAACGAGCGCATGCGCGTCCTCGCGGCCAGTCCTGGGTTCGACCCGCGCGAGTTCAGCGACCTGAACCAGCAGTTCCACGCGACGCTGTGCCAGGCGTGTCCCAACGAGCACCTGCACCGGCTCTGGGGCGAGGTGGGGGAGCGGGTGACCCTGATCCGGCGCAACCTGTTCCCCTTCGAGCCCGTCCGCTCGGGCACGAGCGTGGCCGAGCACGACGGGATCCTGGCCCTGATCGGCCGGGGGGCCCCGGAAGAGGAGATCGAGGCGGCCGCCCGCAAGCACAAGCTGCGTACGTTGCGCCAGTTCGTCGAGTCGCCCCCGGTGGGCGCGCGCATCTAGAGCCCGGACCCATCCGGAAGGCCTGACCGGTCTTGCTCATCATATATCTTTTCAAATACTCTTGACCCGGCGATCCGCGCGTCCGAGCCGCCCCGCCCCACAGAGAAGTGAGGACAGATCATGCAGTTCCACCACAACGGCTACGTCTCCACCGACCCCCGCATCCAGCCCGCCGCGGGTGTGGGCGTCGACCGGCCAGAAGACCTCCCCGACGAGGTCGACGTGCTCATCGTCGGCTCCGGACCCGCCGGCATGATGACGGCCGCCCAGCTCTCCCAGTTCCCGGGCATCACCACCCGCATCATCGAGCGCCGCGGTGGGCGCCTCGAGATCGGCCAGGCCGATGGCGTCCAGTCCCGCAGTGTCGAGACCTTCCAGGCCTTCGGCTTCGCCGAGCGGATCATCGCCGAGGCGTACCGGATCACCGAGATGGCCTTCTGGAAGCCGGATCCCCAGGGCCCCTCGCGCATCGTCCGCACGGCGCGCCCCGAGGACGACCCGAGCGGCATCAGCGAGTTCCCGCACCTGATCGTCAACCAGGCGCGGGTGCTGGACTACTTCGCCGAGGTGATGGCGAACGCGCCCACCCGGATGAAGCCGGACTACGGCTACGAGTTCGTCGACCTCGAGGTGACGGATGCCGGGGAGTACCCCGTGGTGGTGAGGCTGCTGCGCACCGAGGGCGGGCAGGCCGGCCAGGAGCGGATCGTCCGTGCGAAGTACGTGGTGGGCTCCGACGGCGCCCGCAGCCGGGTGCGGGCGCCGTCGGGGCGACCCACTCCGGCGACGTCGCCAACCACGCGTGGGGTGTGATGGACGTGCTCGCGGTGACCGACTTCCCCGACATCCGTCTCAAGAGCGCCATCCAGTCCGGGAGCGGGGCGAACATCCTCCTCATCCCGCGTGAGGGCGGTCACCTGTTCCGGATGTACGTCGACCTCGGCGTCGTGCCCGAGGGCGACAACGGGGCCATCCGCAACACGCCCTTGGAGACCATCATCGCCAAGGCGCAGGAGATCATCCGCCCCTACACGCTCGACGTGAAGCACGTGTGCTGGAACAGCGTCTACGAGGTCGGCCACCGGGTCACGGACCGGTTCGACGACGTGGAGCCCCACGAGGTGGGCACGCGCGACCCGCGCGTCTTCATCACCGGGGACGCCTGCCACACGCACAGCGCCAAGGCGGGACAGGGCATGAACGTCTCCATGCAGGACGGCTTCAACCTCGCCTGGAAGCTCGCCCACGTCCTCGAGGGCCGGTCGCCGGCGTCCCTGCTCGCCACCTACACGGCCGAGCGCCAGGAGATCGCCCAGAACCTGATCGACTTCGACAAGCAGTGGTCGACCATGATGGCGAAGAAGCCCGAGGAGTTCTCCGACCCCGCGGAGCTGGAGACCTTCTACACCCAGACCTTCGAGTTCCCCGCCGGCTTCATGACCCAGTACCGGCCCTCGGTGATCATCGGGGACCCCGGCCACCAGGGGATCGCGACCGGCTTCCCGGTGGGCAAGCGGTTCAAGTCGGCCCTGGTGACCCGGGTGTGCGACACCAACCCGCTCCACCTGGGCCACCAGGCGACCGCGGACGGACGCTGGCGCATCGTGGCGTTCGCCGACCGGCCGGCGGCCGGCCAGCCGTCTCGGTTGGCCGCGTTCGGGGAGTGGCTGGGCAGCTCGCCGGACTCCCCGGTGGTGCGCTTCACGCCCGCCGGCGGTGACGAGGACGCCTGGTTCGACGCCAAGGTCGTGTACCAGCAGCGCCACGCCGAGGTCGACATCAACGGCGTCCCGGCGGTCTTCAAGCCGCGCGTCGGCCGCTTCGGCCTCCACAACTGGGAGAAGGTCTACGCGATCACGCGCGACAGCGACATCTTCGAGGAGCGGGGGATCGGCCGCGACGGCGCCGTGGTGGTGGTGCGTCCCGACCAGTACGTCGCCCACGTCCTGCCGCTGGACGCGACGGACGAGCTCGCGGCCTTCTTCGCGGGGATCTTCGACCGTCGATAAGCTCGCACCATGACGTACAAGTTGATCCTGCTGCGCCACGGCGAGAGCGAGTGGAACCAGAAGAACCTGTTCACCGGTTGGGTGGACGTGGACATCAATGAGAAGGGGGTCGGCGAGGCCAAGAAGGCCGCCGAGCTCCTGTTGGCCGAGGACCTGCTCCCCGAGAAGCTCCACACCTCGCTGCTGCGCCGCGCGATCCACACCGCGTACCTCGCACTGGACGGCTGCGACCGCCACTGGATCCCGGTCTCCCGTAGCTGGCGCCTCAACGAGCGCCACTACGGGGGCCTCCAGGGCCTCGACAAGGCCGAGACCCTGTCGAAGTACGGCGAGGAGCAGTTCATGGCGTGGCGACGCAGCTACGACACCCCGCCGCCCGTGCTGGAGAAGGATGCCGAGTACAGCCAGTGGGACGACCCGCGCTACGCCGACATCCCCGAGGATGAGCGTCCGCAGACCGAGTGCCTGAAGGACGTCGTCGCGCGCATGCTCCCCTACTGGGAGTCCGACATCAAGCCCGACCTCGCGGCCGGGAAGACCGTCCTGGTCACCGCCCACGGCAACTCGCTCCGCGCGCTGGTCAAGCACCTCGACGGGATCTCGGACGCCGACATCGCCGGGTTGAACATCCCCACGGGGATCCCGCTGTACTACGAGCTCGGCGAGGACTTCATGCCGCTCACCAAGGGCGGTCGCTACCTCGACCCGGAGGCCGCCAAGGCGTCCATCGAGGCCGTCAAGAACCAGGGCAAGAAGTAGTCTGAGACAAGGGGGCGGACGAACGGATGACCGTTCGTCCGCCCCCTTCGTTCGCCGTGGGTCAGGCGATGGTCCAGTTCTCGCCCTCGGGGTGGAGGCCGGTGACGATGTAGATCACGCGGCTGCCCATGAGGACGGCGTGGTCGGCGATCCGTTCGTAGTAGCGACCCAGCAGGGCGCAGTCCACGGCGGCTTCGACGCCGTAGCTCCACGAGTCGTCCAGCAGGACCGCGAACTGGTGGGTGCGCAGCTGGTCGATCTCCTCGTCGTGGTCCGCCATCTTCTCGGCGTCCAGGACGTTGCGCTCACGGAGGGTGCGCCCGGCGACCTCCACCATCTCGCAGGCCAGCACGGCCATGCGCTGGAAGTTCGGCTGCATGGACTCGGGCACAGCGCCCTTGGGGTACCGCATGCGGGCGATCTTGCCGATGTGGGCGGCCAGGTCTCCCATGCGGGCGAGGTCCGCCACCATCCGCAGGGCAGCCACCAACGTGCGGAGCTCCCCGGCCACCGGCGACTGGCGGGCCAGCAGCGAGAAGCAGCGTTGTTCCAGGTCGTCGTGGAGCCGGTCGAGCACGGCGTCATCGCCGATGACCTTCTCGGCCGCGGCGAGGTCGGTGGTCAGCAGGGCCCGCGTGGCGTCCTGGACGGCGACCAGCACCCGGTCGGTCATGGTGATGAGGTCGTCGACCACACTGGTCAGTTCCTCGTGGTAGCTCTCGCGCATGTTGGGATCCTTCGCCTGGTGTCGTTCGGGGGTCGGCCCGAGCGAGCAGTGAGCCGCAACCCTACGGCCCATGCCCACCATAGTGGGACGCCTGTTGGAACGCAGGATGAACACTCGGTGAACGCTCGCGTTGCGACTGTGACTGGGGCGGACGGTGGGAACCCGGGATGCTCCCACCGCCCTATGCTGGGGCTCGTGACGCCCGCTCTCGCTGCCCTCATCGGTGTGGTCGTGGGACTCCTGGGTGGTTACCTGATCGCCTGGTCGATCCTGCGTCCCCGCGCGGATGGGGTTGCCTCCGACTCGCTCAGCGAGGCGCGCCGGGTGCTGGCGGCACTGCGGTGTGGTGGCGCACTCGTCGGGCACATGGACGAGATCCTCGTGGCCAACGACCAAGCCGTCGACCTGGGTGTCGTGCGCGGGAACCGCGTCGCCATCCCCGCGCTGCTCGACCTGGTCCGCGAGGTCCGACGCACGGGCGAGGGCCAGGCCATCAACCTCGATCAGACCCGGGCCGGCCGGGCGGAGCACCGCTTGGCCATCCGCCTCCTGCGGCTCACGGACGGGAACATCCTCGTCATCGCCGACGATCGCGGCGCCGCCCTGCGCGTCCAGGCGTCCGCGCGCGACTTCATGGCCAACGCCACCCACGAGCTGAAGACGCCGGTGGGTGCCATCACCCTGCTGGGGGAGGCCGTCGAGCAGGGGGCCGACGACCCGGAGTCCGTGGTCCGCTTCGCCCGCAAGATCCAGGCCGAGGCGGGACGGCTCTCGCAGCTGGTCGCCCAGATCGTCCAGCTCTCGCGCCTGCAGGGACAGGCCGTGGCCAACTCGGAACGCTTGGGCGTCGACGAGTTGGTCGCCGAGGCGCTGGACCGCAGCCGGCAGTTCGCCGAGACGCGCCGCGTCAGCCTGACCCGCGGCGGCATGCGCGGCTTGGCCGTCCGCGGCGCGAGGGACCAACTGGTGACCGCGCTGGCGAACCTCGTGCACAACGCGATCGCCTACTCCGACGAGAAGTCGAGGGTGGTCGTCACCACGCGTCCGGTCGAGGACCCGCAGGGGGACAAGGTCGCGATTGCGGTCTCCGACAACGGTATCGGGATCGCGCCGGAGGACACCAGGCGTGTCTTCGAGCGCTTCTATCGCGTTGACTACGCCCGCAGCCGCCAGACGGGCGGGACGGGGCTGGGCCTGTCGATCGTGGCGGAGATCGTGGAGGGGCATGGTGGCGAGGTCGCCGTGTGGAGCAAGCTGGGCAGCGGGTCGACCTTCACCATGACGCTGCCGGCCGCACCCGTCGAGGAGGAGGAAGTCGCATGAGCGTGGTCCTGATCGTGGAGGACGAGGAGAGCTACCGGGACGCCCTGAGCTTCATGCTCACGAAGGAGGGCTTCGAGGTCATCCTGGCGGCCGACGGGGAGGAGGGGCTGGCCCAGTTCGATCGACACGGCGCCGACATCGTGCTGCTCGACCTGATGATGCCCGGGCTCTCCGGAACCGAGGTCTGCCGCCGCCTGCGCCAGCGCAGCTCGGTGCCGATCATCATGGTCACGGCACGGGACGCCGAGATCGACAAGGTCGTGGGGCTCGAGCTGGGCGCGGACGACTACGTCACCAAACCGTTCAGCCACCGTGAGCTGGTCGCCCGCGTGCGGGCCGTCCTGCGGCGCGGCATCGAGACCGAACTCGTGCCGGACGTCATCGAGGGCTCCGGCGTCCGGATGGACGTCGAGCGTCATGAGGTCTGGGTGAACGGCGAACCCGTCCGGTTGGCACTCAAGGAGTTCGAACTGCTCGAGATGCTGCTCCGCAACGCGGGACGCGTCATGACCCGGGGCCAGCTCATCGATCGCATCTGGGGCGCTGACTACGTGGGGGACACCAAGACGCTCGACGTCCACGTCAAGCGTCTGCGCGGCAAGATCGAGCCCGACCCGGCCAACCCGCAGGTCCTGGTCACCGTTCGTGGCCTGGGGTACAAGTTCAACGGTTGAGGAAGCGTCGTCGTGGCGTGCGTCCTTGCGTAGGATGCGGCCCGTGACCAACGAAGTCGTCGTCTTCTCGGGCCAGGCCCATCCGGAGTTCGCCCAGGAGATGTGCGACCTGATGGGCGTCGAGCTGTCGCCCACGCGCGTGCAGCGCTTCAGCAACGACTGCATGCAGGTGCAGTTGCGCGCCAACTGCCGCCAGCGCGACGTGTACATCGTCCAGCCGCTCGTCCCGCCCACGCAGGAGAACCTCTTCGAACTGCTGATGATGGTGGATGCGGCTCGTGGGGCGTCCGCCGCCCACGTGAACGTGGTGATGCCGCACTACGCGTACGCCCGGTCCGACAAGAAGGATGCCCCGCGCATCTCCGTGGGTGGCCGGCTGGTCGCCGACCTGCTGGCAACGGCCGGTGCGACCCGGGTGCTGACGATGGCGTTGCACTCCGAGCAGGTGCACGGCTTCTTCTCCGTGCCGGTCGACCACCTGACGGCACTACCCGTCCTCGCCGACCACTACCGCGGACAGGACCTGTCCAACACGGTCGTCGTGTCACCGGACTTCGGCAACGCGAAGGAGGCCGGACGGTTCGCGCGCGCCCTGGGCGTCGAGGTGGCCGCGGGCTCCAAGCGGCGCACCGCGGACGACAAGGTCATCATCGACTCGATCGTGGGGGACGTCGCCGGCAAGGACTGCATCGTGCTCGACGACGAGATCGCCACCGGCGGCTCCATCGTCACGCTGATCAGGGCGTTGGAGAAGTACGGGGTGAACAGCGTCTCGGTGGCCTGCACGCACGGCCTGTTCACCGGCGCGGCACCCGAGCGGCTCAACGGGCTGACGGGCGTCAGCGAGGTCGTGACGACCAACACGGTGCCCCAGGGCAAGCAGGTGGACCGCCTCAAGGTGCTCTCGGTGGCCCCCCTGTTCGCCGAGGCGGTGCGACGCATCCACCTCGGCGAGTCGGTGAGCCGGCTGTTCTCCGAGGAGAACACCTACGGCCAGTGATGCCGGATCAGGGGGTCGGCGTCGCGGACGGCGTGGGCGCCGGGGAGATGGAGGCGTAGATCGCGCTCTTCGACGACATGACCGGGGCGATGGCCGACGCCTGGACGCCGGACTTGAAGGTCAGGGTGAGGTCGGCGGTCAGGCCCGGCTTGAGGTCGGAGCCTGAGACGGTGAAGCCATCGATGCCGGCCTCGGTCAGGACCGCCATGCGATGGGGCAGGAGTTCGACGGGACCTCCGCTGACGCGCAGCGGGGAACCCAGCGAGTTGTCGGCCTTGTGGGCCACGCCCTCCACCCTGACCAGCGTGTCCGCCACGGGGGAGACGATGGAGGCCGACAGGACGCCCTTGCCGGAGTCGTCGGCGACCACGAGGAGGTTGCGCACCTTGAGCTGGCGCCCGGCCTCGCCGGCGGCGACGTCCACGTTCACACCGTGCGCGGGCGTGTAGGGCTGGAGGGTCTGTGCGTTGAACCCACATCCGGCCAGCAGGAGGCTGACGCCGACACCGGCGACGAAGGTGCGTGCGGCCCGGCGACGGCGACGGGTGCTGGAATCCATGGCGGGAGCCTCCTGGGTCGGGACTTCGAATCTCGACGCCACAATAACGAAACAGCGCTGGGGATGGTTAGCCACATCATCCCGTCGCGGACAACGTTGCGAAACCGCGACCCGACGTGGGTTTCGCTGCCCTCGGCAACAGGGCTGCAACACGGGGTGTCGCTGGCGTCCGGCGGGTCGCGGTTCTAGGGTGGGGTCACGCGCTTGGATGGGGCTCACTGTGCCCAGCAGCACACTCCGAGCCGCTTGTCAAGACCTCGAACTTGCGTTGACAACGCCTTTCGGCCTCACCCGGCCATCGGAGGGCGTGGTAGACTGGTCGGCGGGAAAGGGGTCTATGAATATGACTTTTCAGGTCGGTGAAACGGTCGTGTACCCGAACCATGGTGCCGCTGTCATCGAAGACATCGAAACCCGGACGATCAAGGGGCAGGATCGCCTGTACCTCGTCCTCCGCATCGTCGGCCAGAACGACCTGGTGGTACGGGTCCCCGCCGACAACCTCGACTTGGTGGGCGTACGCGATGTCGTCGACGCGGACGGGTTGGAGCGGGTGTTCAGCGTGCTGCGTGCCCCACACACCGAGGAGCCGACCAACTGGTCGCGTCGGTACAAGGCCAACCTCGAGAAGCTGCACTCCGGGAACGTGATGAAGGTTGCCGAGGTCGTCCGCGACCTGTGGCGGCGCGAGCGCGAGCGTGGCCTCTCGGCCGGCGAGAAGCGCATGCTGGCGAAGGCCCGCCAGATCCTGGTGTCCGAGCTGGCCCTGGCTGAGAAGGTCTCCGATGACCGCGCCGAGGTCATGCTCGACGAGGTGCTCGCCTCGTAGCCGATGGGTGAACAGAACAACTCCGTGCCGGTCGTCGCCATCGTGGTGGCGGCCGGTTCCGGTTCACGACTCGGCGCCGAGGTCCCCAAGGCGCTCGTCCCGGTAGCCGGCATCCCCCTCGTGGCCCGCGCGGTCGCCCGGTTGGCGGCCGGGGGCGTCGACGAGGTGGTGGCCGTCATCCCTGCCGCGGAGCGGGACGCCTTCACCGACGCGCTCGCCGCGTCGCCCATCCCCGTGGTCCTGGTCGACGGGGGCTCGGAGCGCCAGGACTCGGTGGCCAACGGGATCGCCGCACTGCCCGACCTGCCCCAGGAGGACGCCGACGGCCAGGTCGTGCTGGTCCACGACGCGGCGCGCGCCTTCGTGCCCGCGGAGGTCGTCGCCCGGGTGATCGCGGCGGTGCGCGCGGGCGCCGAGGCCGTCATCCCGGTCGTCCCGGTCTCCGACTCGATCCGTGAGGTCACCGACGGGGGCAGCGCCGTCATCGACCGGTCGCGGCTCCGGGCGGTCCAGACGCCGCAGGGTTTCAGCCGGGGCGTCCTCGAGGACGCCCATGCCGCGGTCTTCGAGACCAAGGCGTCCGTCACCGACGACGCCGCCGCGGCCGAGTACATCGGGTGTGAAGTGACCCTCGTGGAGGGATCCCGCGACGCCTTCAAGGTCACCGAGCCCGTCGACCTCCTGGTCGCCGAGGCCATCGCCGCGCGAGAGGAATCCGCATGAGGGTCGGTATCGGCACGGACGTCCACGTCCTCACCGCTGGGGTGCCCCTGTGGTGCGCGGGCCTGCACTTCCCGGACGAGCCCGCCGGCCTGGCCGGCCACTCCGACGGGGATGTCGCCGCCCACGCCGCCTGCGATGCGCTCCTGTCCGCCGCCGGCCTCGGTGACCTGGGATCCAACTTCGGTACCTCCGACCCCGCGTGGGCGGGGGCGTCCGGCGTGGCGTTCCTGACCGAGACGGTCCGGCGCGTCCGAGAGGCGGGGTTCGAGGTCGGCAATGTCGCGATCCAGGTCATCGGCAACCGTCCGCGACTGGCCGGACGCCGGGCCGAGGCCCAGCGCGTCCTGTCGGACGCCGTGGGTGCGCCGGTGTCGG
Source organism: Propioniciclava sp. LT294 (assembly GCF_059516005.1). Classification (NCBI taxonomy): domain Bacteria; kingdom Bacillati; phylum Actinomycetota; class Actinomycetes; order Propionibacteriales; family Propionibacteriaceae; genus Propioniciclava; species Propioniciclava sp. LT294. The sequence goes on along the minus strand of NZ_JCAKNG010000007.1, from coordinate 48,993 downwards.
TGGCCGCCACCACGACGGACGGCCTGGGCCTCACCGGCCGGGGCGAAGGCGTCGCGGCGGTGGCGACGGCGCTGGTGCGCGCCGCCGGTTCGGCCGGGTGACCACGCTGGGCGGGGTCAGCGCACCTCGTCCGCCGGCGCCACGAACGCATTGCAGACCGAGATCGCGTCAGAGGACAGGCCTCGGCTGAACCAGTCCTGACGAGCGTTGCCGCTGCCGTGCCCGCCCGAGTAGCCGGGCTGTCCGGTCAGGACGTCGTCGCCCAGGTTCCACGCCAGTTCTCCCAGGGCGCGGAGCTGGTCGGGGCCCAGGGACTGGCTCTGGGCGACAGACCGGACGTACTGGCCCGACAGGCAGTCGGCCTGGACCTCGGTGCGACGGGACAGGTCCAGGGCGGCGCGCTCGGTGCGGGCGTCCTGCTCGAGGTACTTCTCCGAGATGAGGATGGCCGTCCGCGCCTGGACGGCGTGCCCGAACTCGTGGGCCAGGACCATCTCCGCCGCGTAGTGCGCGTTCGCCACGTTCGCCGGGAATGCGCGGAGCAGCGAGTTGGCGTAGTAGATGCGCTGGTCGCCGGTGCAGTAGGCGGCGTTCAGATCGGAGAAGTCGCCGCACGCGGTCTTGATCGGACGCGTGTAGACGGTGACGGGCGGGCGGGGCATCGCGAAGCCGGACGCCTCGACGGGGTCGGCGAACACGGCCATCAGGCAGCCCATGAGTTCGTTGAAGTGGTCCTGCTTCTGGGCGGCGGAGGCGCCGTTGATGTCGATCGCGTCCATCCGGCAGTTCGTCGGAGTGGGGATGGTCTCCTCGTAGAGGGGATTGGCCACGACGAGGCGACCGGCGGCGTCCAGCGTGCGGGGGCCGGGGACCGCGGGTGGGTTCCGGGAGGGGGGCGGGGGCGCGTAGCCCTCGTTCCGGTAGGGGGAGTTCGGGTCACCGGGTACCTGAGGGGCCGGAGCGGGGGCGTCCGGACGCGTCGGCTCGGGCCGGGTGGGGAGTTCGAGGCCGGTCGCCTCGTCGAGCAGGCCACGGACGAACGAGGCGAGCATGAGGATGGCCACCACGGCCATCACCACGCGGACGGCGTTGCCCAGCCCGCTGCGGCGCCGGCGCGGGGGTCTCGGCGGCCACGGCTGCTGCGGAGGACGCTGCCACTGCTGCTGGGGCCACTGCTGCTGGGGCCACTGCTGCCGGGGCGGCGGAGGGGCTCCCCATGGCGTCTGGCTCACGCCGCCACCCTAGCGGGCCTGCGATAGGTTCACCCCCGTGAGCATCGTCCGCACCGCCCTGCCCCGCCTCGTCACGGCGCTGGTCCTCACCATCGCCGTCACGGCCGCGCCGGTCCCGGCCGCCGCGGCCACCGAGGTGGAGTCCTACCTCGTGGACGCCGTGATCCAGCCCGACGGGGCCCTGCGTGTCTCCGCCACGATCACCCCGGCCGGGGGAGCGGGCGAGATCGTGCAGCGGTTCGCGACGACTCTCCCCACCACGGACGCGCGCGAGTACCGGTTCGACCTGGCGGAGGTGCGCGCCTCGCGCGGGGGTGCGGACGCCGAGGTCAGGGTCGTGTCCGAGGGGGCCTACGACGTGGTGACCATCCCGGTCACCGACGACCAACCGGTGGTGCTCGCCTACACCGTGCGCGGTGCCGCGATCGCCACCGAGGCGTCGACGACCGTGACCTGGCGCCTGCTCCAGGGCCTCAACCTGCCGGTGGGCACCTTCGAGGCCACGGTCGCGATCCCGGTGCCGTTCACGATGATCGACTGTGCCGCCGGCCCACCGGCCGCGCCGGGGGCGTGTGGCTGGTACTCCGGGGGCACGCACGACAACCCGCAACCGACGTTCCACGACGGTCCGCGGGGGGCGGGCGAGGTCGTTCAGGTGGTCGTCCGATTCCCGGCCGGCGCCGTGGCGTCCGACGAGCGGATCGTCCAGCGCTGGTCGCTCGACCGGGCGTTCTCGCTGGCACCCCTCCCGCTCGGGATCGCCGGCGCGCTCGCCGCCCTCGGCCTGGTCGGCCTCCACCTCGTGCGCCGTCGGTTCAAGGCCGCCGAGTCGCCGCACGCCCCACCGATCGTCGTGGGCACCTTCCGCCCGGTCGGGGCCGGCTCTTCCGAGTTCCAGGTGTCGGACGGCATCCGGCCCGGTCAGGTCGGCACGCTGGTCGACGAGACGGTCGACCCCGTCGACATCACCGCGACCTTGCTGGACCTGGCCGCCCGCGGCCACCTGCTGATCCGGGAACTCCCGCGCAGGACTGCGTTCGCCCGAGCCGACTGGGAGTTCGAGCGCAGGGCGTCCGACGATGGGCTGCGCCCGTACGAACGCACCCTGCTGGACGCGCTGGGCCCCGAGGGCGGCTCCGTCCGGTGCTCGGGTCTGGGCTCCTGCGTCGCCGATGTCCTGCCGAGCGTCCGTTCCCAGTTGTACGACGACGTGGTCGAGCGCGGCTGGTTCGCGCGGCGTCCGGACGCGGTGCGTTCGCTCATGACGCGGACCGGCTGGGCGCTGCTCGCCGTCTCCATCGTGATCGCCCTGCTCCTGATCATCCTGACGCCGTTCGGCGTGGCGGGGCTCGTGCTGGTCGCCCTCGCGGGCCTCTTCGGCCTCATGGCCCAGGACGCCCCGAACCGCACCCCGGCCGGCTCCGGCATGCTGTCCGGGCTCGGACTGTTGCGCGGGCACTTGCTCACCCAGCCCGTCTCGGAGATGCCGCCGGGCCGCGAGGTCGACGAACTGTCGAAGGTGCTCCCCTACGCGGTCGTCCTCGGCGGTACCGACCGCTGGTTGGACGGCTTGGCCGCGACCGACACCGACGACACCCCGGACGAGACCGAACTCGACTGGTACCACGGCCCGGACGGCTGGCACCTCTCCGATCTGCCGGATTCGTTGCGCAACTTCGTCACCACCGTGGAGGGATCGCTGCTGCAGCGCTGACTCCCGCGTGGGTGTGCTGCATTTTGTGTGGGCGAAGTACCGAGATCATGGGGGTACTTCGCCCACACAAAATGCAACACGGGGGCGTGCGGTGCCGCCCAAGGACAGGGCCCTGGTTCAGAGGGTCAGGCCCGGGTAGAGCGGGTTGGCGTCCAGCATCTCGGCGGCGGCGGCCCTGGTGCGGTCCGCGACACCGTCGGCGACGGTGTACTTGGCCTTGCCGGGCTGGCCGTTGGAGGCCGTCACCGGGGAGGTCTCCGTCAGGACGCCGACGATCAGCTCCGCCACGCGGTCGAACTCGTCCGCGCCGAAACCACGCGAGGTGAGCGCGGGCGTGCCGATGCGGACGCCGGAGGTGTACCAGGCGCCGTTGGGGTCGCGCGGGATCGAGTTGCGGTTGGTCACGACACCGGCGTCCAGCAGGGCCGACTCGGCCTGGCGGCCGGTCAGACCGAAGGACGACGCCACGTCCAGCAGGACGAGATGGTTGTCAGTACCGTCGGTGACGAGCTTCACGCCGCGCTTCATCAGGCCCTCGGCGAGGGTCTTCGCGTTGTCGGCGACGGCCTGCGCGTAGGACTGGAAGTCCGGCGTCCGTGCCTCGGCGAACGCGACGGCCTTGGCCGCCATGACGTGCGACAGCGGACCGCCGAGCACCATCGGGCAGCCCTTGTCGACGGAGTCGGAGAACTCCTTGGTCGCGAGCACGAAGCCACCACGCGGGCCGCGGAGGGACTTGTGGGTGGTCGAGGCCACGACGTCGGCGTACGGGACGGGGTTCTCCTCGCCCGTGAAGACCTTGCCCGCGACCAGGCCCGCGAAGTGGGCCATGTCGACGAACAGGACCGCGCCGACGGCGTCCGCGATCTCGCGCATCTTGGCGAAGTTCACCCGACGCGGGTAGGCGGAGTAACCGGCGACGAGGATCAGCGGCTTGAACGCCTTGGCCTCGGCGAGCAGCTTGTCGTAGTCGATGAGCCCCGTCTCGGGATCGGTGCCGTAGCTGTGTTGCTCGAACATCTTGCCGGAGATGTTGTGGCGGAAGCCGTGCGTGAGGTGGCCGCCGGCGTCCAGGCTCATGCCCATGACGCGCTGGGCGTTGAACTCGTGACGCAGCGACTCCCAATCGGCGTGGGAGAGGTCGTTGACCGTCTTGGCGCCGAGGCGCTCCAAGGTGGGGGACTCGATCCGCTTGTTCAGGATCGCCCAGTAGGCCACCAGGTTGGCGTCGATGCCGGAGTGGGGCTGGACGTAGGCGTACTCGGCGCCGAACAGCTCCCGGGCGTGCTCGGCGGCGACGCTCTCGACGGTGTCGACGTTCTGGCAACCCGCGTAGAAGCGGTGGCCGACGGTGCCCTCCGCGTACTTGTCGCTCAACCAGTTGCCCATCGTGAGCAGCGTGGCCAGGGAGGCGTAGTTCTCGGAGGCGATCAGCTTCAGCGAGGAGCGCTGGTCGTCGAGTTCGGAGCGGATCGCACCGCTGATCCGGGGCTCGACCGTCTCGATGACGGACAGGGCCTGCTGATAGGCGCTGGACGCGGTGGCGACGAGGTCGGACACGAGGAACTCCTTCACTGGGCGTGTACCCACACAACATACTGGCCGACAGGCCGACCCCCCGACCTTCGTCTGGCCGCGGGACGGTGCGGATCGCCCACGCGCCCGGATAGCGTGGCGAATCGTAAACCCCGCCAGCACAGGAGCGACATGAGCGAGAACACGCAGAACCCGCAGCCTCCTCAGGAGGTGCCTGGTACGCGACCCGATCCGTACCCGCGACCGGCCCAGCCGCCCTACGCCCCCCAGTACCAGCCCGGCCCGCACCCTCAGCCGCCGCCCCATCCCGCCCCGTTCCGTCACGGATTCAGCCTCGGTGCAGGTGCCGGGCTGGGCTTCGGCGGGGTGTTCCTGGTGCTTGGGCTCCTGGGCAGCCTCCTCACCGGCATGGTCCTGGTCGGCTTCACCGCGGCGGCCACCTCGGCAGTCTCGGGGGCCCGCACCGCTCCGGACCGGCTCGCCACCGTGTGGGGGAAGGACGCAGCCACGAGCACCATGCGGGCCATCCCCGTGCGGGGCGCGATCCTGACGCACGGCGGGGACGGCTTCACCCTCGACGGCGGGACGTACGGCTACGAGGTGGCCGACGTCCTCGATGGTCTCGACAAGGGGGCCGTCGGCGCGGTCATCTTGATCATGGACACCCCCGGCGGGTCGGTCACCGGGTCCAAGGCCATCTCGGACGCCGTGGATCGCTATCGCGAGCGCACCGACAACAAGGTCTTCGCCTTCGTCGAGGGCATGTCGGCATCGGGCGGCATGTACGCCATGGCGGGCGCGGACGAGGTCGTGGCCGACCACGGGTCGGTCACGGGGAGCGTCGGCGTGATCATGGGCCCGCTGTACCGCTACCGCGACGTCACCGAGTCCGGCAGTCTCCTGACCGGCAGCGTCACCGCCCGTGAGATCACCGCCGACTACATCACCGCAGGTCGGGGCAAGGACGCCGGCCAGCCCTTCCGGGACCTGACGCCCGAGGAGCGTGCCGGACTCCAGGCGATCGCGGACAGCATGTACGGCGACTTCGTCGACCACGTCGCCACGAAGCGCGGTATCGACCGCGACCGGATCATCAACGAGTTCGGTGCCGGCATCTTCGCCAACGACAAGGCCCAGGAGATCGGCTACATCGACGCCGAGATGGGGCGCGACGAGGCCATGCGGCACTTCGCCGAGGTCGCGGGCCTCGACCCGGCACGAACGAAGGTCATCCAGGCCATGGCGCCGAGCTTCATCGACAGCCTGCTCGGGGTGGAGGCCCGTCCGCTCGGGGTGGCCCCGGCAGCGCAGCCCATCGCTGGGCAGCCCGCGCGTGCCACCGCGCGGATGTGCACGGACCCGACCACCCCCATCGCGTGGCACGGTCCGCTCGTGGGGGCCTGCGGCTGAGCCACCGCCCCACCGTGCTGCATTTTGTGTGGGCGAATGACCCGGTTGATGACCAACTCTGCCCACACAAAATGCAGCACGGGGTCAGTCGCGGGCGCGTGCCACCTCGTACAGCGCGATCGACGCCGCCACGGATGCGTTGAGCGACTCGACGTCGGAGGCGATCGGGATCGAGGCCAGCACGTCGCAGTTCTTGCGGACGAGCTGGGCCAGGCCCTCGCCCTCGGAACCCACGACGAGCAGGACGGGACCATCCACGCCCGGGATGTCGGCGATGTCGGTCTCTCCCTCGCCCGCGAGGCCCACCACCACGAAGCCGGCCTCGGCGTACTCGCGCAGCACCCGGTTCAGGTTGGTCGCCAGCGCCACCGGGACGCGGGCGGCAGCCCCTGCCGAGGTCTTCCACGAGGCGGCCGTCATGTGCGCCGAACGGCGCTCGGGCACGATCACGCCCCGGGCGCCGAACGCCGCAGCCGAACGGATGATGGCCCCGAGGTTCCGCGGGTCGGTGATCGAGTCGCAGGCGACCATGATCGGGGCGTCCTCATCGGCCAGGACCTCTTCGAGCAGGTCTCCCGGGTGGGCGTACTCGTACTCGGGCATCTGCATAGCCACGCCTTGGTGCACGGCCCCGGCCGTGAGCCGGTCGAGCTCGGAGCGCGATGCCTGCAGCAGCGTGATCCGCTTCTCGGCCGCGAGCTTCAGGATGTCGGAGATCCGGGAGTCCCGCTCGGCGCCCTCCATGAGGTAGGCCCGGCGCACCGGCAGGTCCGCCTGCAGCGCCTCGAGGACGGGGTTGCGCCCGATGATCCAGTCGGCGCCGGGCGCCTTGGCCGCGCTCGCCTGACGAACCCGCTCACCCGGTGCGGAGCGGCGTTCGCGCGCCCGTTCGCCCGAGATGGGTGACTCGCCCGGCTTCCGGGGGCGGTAGCTCTTGTGGTACGGACGGTCCTCGGCCTTGGGCGTGGGGCCCTTGCCCTCGAGTCCGCGGCGGACGCGGCCGCCGGACCCGGCGGTGTTGCCGGTCGACCCGACTCCCTTGCCGCGCTTGCGAACGGCTCCCTTGCGCTGGCTGTTCCCGGGCATGTCAGCCCCTCTCCAGGGACCAACGGGCCCCGTCCTTGGTGTCGGTGATGGTCAGGCCGGACGCCGCGAGCGAGTCGCGGATCGCGTCGGCCGTCGCCCAGTCCTTGGCCGCGCGGGCCTCGGCGCGCTGGTCGAGCAGGGTCTTCACGAGGGAGTCCACGACCGGCGTCAGGTCGTCGGCCGGTGACGCGCCCCCCGCCCACTCCGGCGCGTCCGCGCGCAGGCCCAAGGCGTCCAGCATGGCCGTGACGGCCTCGAGCGCTTGGCGGACGGCCGCGGCGTCCGACCTGCCGAGGGCCTGGTTGCCCTCACGGACGGTGTTGAACAGGACGGCCACGGCGGCCGGGGTCCCCAGGTCGTCGTCCATGGCGGCGGCGAACGCCTCCGGCACCGGCAGCCGCGCGCCCACGGCGACGGACACCGGGCCGGCCGACTCGGCGGCGCGTGCGACGAACGAGTCGATGCGTTCCAGCTGTGCGGCGGACTCGGCCAGCGAGGCGTCCGACAGCTCGATCGCCGAGCGGTAATGGGGGCCGGCGAGGAAGAGGCGCACGGCCCGTCCGCCGTACTCGGCCACGGCGGCCATCACGTCGGCCGTGTTGCCCAGCGACTTGGACATCTTCTCGCCGGCGAGGGTCACCCACGCGTTGTGCATCCAGATGCGGGCGAACTCGCGCCCGGCGGCCCGGCTCTGGGCCAGTTCGTTCTCGTGGTGCGGGAAGCGCAGGTCCAGTCCGCCGCCATGGATGTCGAACGTGTCCCCCAGGTACTTGCCGGCCATGGCCGAGCACTCCAGGTGCCAGCCCGGGCGCCCGGGGCCCCACGGGGTCTCCCAGGACGCCGTCTCCGGCTCGCCGGGCTTGGGGGCCTTCCAGAGCGCGAAGTCGCGGGGGTCGCGCTTGCCGGCGGCCTGCTCCTCCTCGGACTCCAACTCGTCGACCTTCATGCCGCTGAGCTCCCCGTAGGCCGGCCAGCTGCGGACGTCGAAGTACACGTCGCCCGGACCGGCCACGTAGGCGTGCCCGCGGTCGAGCAACTCCGAGATCAGGTGCAACATCTCAGGGATGTGGCCGGTCGCCCGCGGCTCATAGGTCGGCGCCTTGACGCCGAGGGCCCGGTAGGCGGCGTGGAACTCGCCCTCGAAGTGGTAGGCGTGCGCCCACCAGGGGCGTCCGGCCTCGGCCGACTTGATGAGGATCTTGTCATCGATGTCGGTGATGTTCGCCACGAACGTCACCGCGTACCCGGACGCCTCGAGCCACCGGCGCAGGACGTCGAAGTTGACCTCCTTGCGGATGTGGCCCAGGTGTGGCGAGGACTGCACGGTGGGGCCGCACGCGTAGATGGAGACCTCCCCCTCCCGGAGGGGGCGGAACTCGACCTTCGCGCGGGTCGCCGAGTCATACAGGTGCAGGGTCACCGGTCAATCGTAGCGAAGCGAGCGTGAACGCATTTCCGGGTGGCATTACCCCAAGGATCCTTGGGGTAATGCCACCCGGAAATGCGCTCAACCCCGCGCGCGCCGCCGCAGCTCCTCGATGTCCAGGAAGTCCGGCAACACCTCGGTGCCGGGCGCATACGCCTCCGACTCCCACGGGTCGTCCGGCATCGGCTCCTCATCGATGTACCCCTGCGAGGGGTCCAGTGGATTGGCGAAGTGGCGCTGTTCGCCGAGCGGCGTGAAGGTGTCGTGGGAGATGACCTCGTCGGGGAGGGCGCTCAGCACGTCGCGCACGTACCCGTGGACGGCCTCGGTGAGCGGGACGTCCCGGTGCTCGCGCTGGCTCTGGTACCAGCGGTAGTCGAGTACCTCGTGGAAGATCTGCGCCGGTTCACGCTTCCCGGCCAACTCCGGCGGGATGGCGGTCACCACGGGCTCGAACGACTGGGTGAGCCACTGGTGGGCCAGCACGGACTCCTCCACGTGGCCCTGGTTGGTGCGCGCCCGGTAGGTGTCCAGGTCGTTCAACAGGCGGCGGGCCTGGTGCTCCTCGGTGTCCAGGCCCGTGAGGCGCAGCAGGCGGCGAGAGTGGTGGCCGGCGTCCACGACCTTCGGCTGGATGCGGATCGTGTCACCGGTGGGGGACGTGCGGATGTCGAGTTCGGCCACGTCGAAGCCGAGTTGGTTGAGCCGCTGCACGCGGGACTCGATGCGCGTCAACTCGCTCCCGGCGAACTCCTCCACGCCGGTCAGTTCCTTCCACAGCCCCCGGTAGCGGGTCTCGATCTGGTGCACCAGGGTGAGCGGGTTGAGTGACTCGTCCAGCATGTGGCCGGCCTCGAGGTCGCTGAACTCCCCGAAGAGGTTGACCATCGCGATGTCCAGGTCGTGCAGCCGCTGGCCGTCCGAGAGCTGCTCGTGCAGTTCGGCGGTCTCGGCGTCCACGAGGTAGGCCGCGAACTCGCCGGCGTCACGCCGGAACAGGATGTTGGAGAGCGAAACATCGCCCCACAGGAACCCGATCAGGTGCAGGCGGGCGAGCAGGACGACCATGGCGTCCAGCAGCCGCGACACCGTGTCCCGCCGGACGCCGGAGGAGAACAGCGACCGGTACGGCAGGGAGAACTGGAGGTGGCGCGTGAGCAGGATCGAGTCGAGGGGCGCCCCGTCGGCGGTGGCGCGGTTGGTGACGACACCGGTGGGTTCGACGGCCGGCGTGTTGAACCGGTGGAGTTCGGTGAGCACCCGGTACTCGTGGACGGCGGACGTCTCGATGACCTCCTTGGCGGCGTAGACCTCGTCACCGACCCGGATGAATCGGACGACGTGGCGGGAGATGCCGCGGGGCAGGGCGACGAGGTGTTCGTGCGGCCAGTCCGCCAAGGGGGTGTGCCAGGGCAGGGGCAACAGCCGGGCGTCGGGTTGCGCAGCCAGGAATCGAGGCACGGGGACATCCTCTCAGGAATGCCGGTCGGGTGAGCGGTCGAGGTGCCCACGCACGGAATGCGAGCAGGGCCCCTGCCCGCGAGGAGCAGGGGCCCTGGTGAGGCTCGGGCTCAGCTGATGCGGTCGCCGGTCCTGTTGCTGAACACGTGCATGCGACCGGCGTCCGGCACGAGCCGGACGGTGTCGCGCCTGGTCAGCGGGTGACGGGACTGCAGGCGGGCCACGATCTGGTTGGCGTTGAGCTTCTCGTCGGGCGTCAGCCCGGCGAGGGTGCCGTAGAGATACGAGTCGGCGCCCAGTTCCTCCACCACGGCGACATCGACCGCGATGCCCTCGCCCTCTGCCGAGGGGTGGAAGTGCTCCGGACGGATGCCGATGGTCAGGTCGGACTCGCCCTGTGCCCTGCCCATGATCTCCCGCTCGACCGGCACGACGTAGTCGCCGATCTGGACGCCGCCGTCGACGACGCTGCCCGAGATGAGGTTCATCGCGGGGGAGCCGATGAAGCCGGCGACGAAGAGGTTCCTCGGCGCATCGTAGAGGGCCAGCGGGCTGTCGACCTGCTGCAGCAGGCCGTCCTTGAGGACCGCGACCCGGTCACCCATCGTCATGGCCTCGACCTGGTCGTGCGTGACGTAGACGGTCGTGACACCCAGGCGCTGCTGGAGGGCCGCGATCTGCGTACGGGTCGAGACGCGGAGCTTGGCGTCCAGGTTCGACAGCGGCTCGTCCATGAGGAACACCTGCGGCTGGCGGACGATCGCACGGCCCATCGCGACACGCTGGCGCTGGCCACCGGAGAGGGCCTTGGGCTTGCGGCTCAGGAACGGCTCCAGGCCCAGCAGCTTGGCGGCCTCCAGCACGCGCTTCTCGCGCTCGGCCTTGGGCACGTTCTGCATCTTCAGGGCGAAGCCCATGTTGTCCGCGACGGTCATGTGCGGGTACAGGGCGTAGTTCTGGAAGACCATCGCGATGTCGCGATCCTTGGGCGGCAGGTCGGTGACGTTGCGGTCCCCGATGTGGATCGCGCCCGCGTTCACCTCCTCCAGCCCGGCCAACATGCGCAGCGACGTCGACTTGCCGCAACCGGAGGGGCCGACCAGCACCATGAACTCGCCGTCGCCGATCTCGAGGTTGAGCTTGTCGACGGCCGGGTGGTCAGCGCCGGGGTAGACGCGCGTGGCGTCCTTGAATGAAACCGTGGCCATGCCACACATCCTTTCCACGGGCAGGTACGTGCCCGACGATCCGTAGTGGAAACAAGAAGCGCGTCACCGCGCTTCACCTGGTCATTGAACCCGGCTCCGGGCGATCAGGCAAGCTGGGACCCGCCAGCTGTGATGGAAGCGCAACCTTGCGTGGAGGGTGGCCCGGTGGGGACGGGTATCCTCGGCGCGTGACCGGACAGCCCGCCCCCGACGCGCAGGACGCCTCCGCGGCGTCCCCCGAGCCCGAGTGGTGGGACGACCCCGCGCTGCCCTGGCGACACAAGCCCGGCCGGGCCGACCTGGTCGCCATGGGCGCCCTCTCGGTGGTGGCCGCCTACTCGTTGGTCATGTTGCCCCTGCGCCCGATCATCCTGGGCCTGGCCCCGCACCTGCTGGGTTCGCTGGGCTATCGCACGGGCCTCGTGCTGGTCGGCGCGCTCGCCGCGGTGGGGGATCACTGGTGGCCGGTCGTGCTGGTGCTGGGCTCGCTCATGGCGATCAAGTTCGACTGGGTCTACTGGTGGGCCGGCAGGCTCTGGGGCCGCAACATCATGGACGTGTGGGCCGCCAACAAGTCGGCGCGCACGCGGCGGCGCTGGGACCGGATCTGGAACGGCGCACGCCGCTACGAGACCCTCGCGATCTTCATCACGTTCCTGCCGATCCCGGTGCCCGCCGGCGTGATCTACGCCGCCCTCGGCGCCGCCGGGACGAAGCTGTGGAAGTTCCTCACGGTCGGCTTCCTGAGCGCCCTCCTGACGACGGCCGGGTACCTGGCGCTGGGCTACTGGATCGGGGAGCCCGCCGTCCAGGCCGTCGACGCGTACGGCCGTTACCTCTGGTACCTGTCCATCGCGATCCTCGTGGGCATGCTCGCCGTCGTCTGGTGGCGACGGCGCAGAGCGGGCGAGGCCCTCGACCCGCCCACCGCGTCCCAGCGGCGATGAAGGCCCACGACGCCGGGCCGGTCTGAAGGCCGGCTGGCCGGGGCGGGTCACGCCCGGCCGAGCACCGCCACCAGGAACGTGGACTCCTCGGTGAACAGGTGGAGGTCCCACGTCGAGAAGGCCTGTTTGAGCAGGAGGCCCGAGGAGGCGGCGTCCGTCACGAACTCGCCGAAGTCGTAGCCGCGTCCTGCACCGAAACCGACGACCGCGCGCCCGTCCGGCTTCAGCCAGGAGGCGAAGTTGCGCAGCACGTCCAGACGGGTCTCGGGGTGCAGGAATCCCATCACGTTGCCGGCGGAGAAGACCAGGTCGAACTCCTGGGGCCCGTCGTCGGGCAGCATGACCTCGGCGAGGTCACCCACGACGTAGCGGGGGCCGGGGAAGTCCTCCTCGGCGGCCGCGATGAGCACGGGATCGAGGTCGACCCCGACCACGGTGTGGCCGGCCGCGTGCAGGTAGCCGGCGTGGCGACCCGGACCACAACCCGCGTCCAGGATCGTGGCGCCCCGGGGTGCCATGGCGTCGATCAGGCGGGCCTCGCCGACGAGGTCGGCCCCCGTGGCCGCCATCTGCCGGAAGCGCTCGACGTACCACGTCGAGTGGTTGGGGTTGTTGGCCACGGCATCCGCCCACTTGCTGCGCCGGACGGCGCGCAGCATCGCGGCGGTGTCGTTGGTGGGCTGCACCTTCGTGGGATCCATGAGCCTCCGACAGGATTCGAACCCGCGACCCTCCGCTTACAAGGCGGACGCTCTACCAGCTGAGCTACGGAGGCCTGGCCCCCAAGGGCCGAGGACCATTGTGCCCGAAGTTGGTGGGGTGCGTGGTGGCCGCAGGGCCGCGGGGGACTAGGAGCGTCGTCCCTTGGAGCGCTCGGTCTCGGAGCGCGTCTTCTCGGCGCGACGGGCCTCGGCCTGGCGCTTGGCGAGTTCGCCCGGGGAGTTGCCCTGGTTCGTGCCCCACTGGGGTGTGCCGAAGATCTCCGGAGCGGGATTGCGTGCGGTGTCGAGGTCGAACGGGACCTGCGTGGCGCCTGCCGGGCTCTCGTCGTGGGTGCCCTTGCGCGGAACGATGTGCATGAGCGCAACGATAACCGCACCGACGGCGAGGCCGGCCAGGAAGGAGAAGAAGGTGTTGGTGAGCCAGCCCAGCAGCCCGCCGAGCGGTCCGCCGGCGGCGGACACGACCTCTTCGGCGTGGTGGACGAAGCCGTAGGGCGCGTGCCACCCGAGTTCGTCGACGCCCACGAGCAGGATGTGGCCACCGACCCAGAGCATGGCGATCGTGCCGACCACCGAGAGGACGCCCAGCACCCGGGGCATGCCCTTCACCAGCGCGTTGCCGAGGGCGGGCGCGCGGCCCGACTCCGCGAGGTGGAGGCCCATGTCGTCCATCTTGACGATGAGCGCCACCACGCCGTAGACGCCCAGGGTGAGGGCGACGGCCACGACCACGAGGATGACGGCCCGGGAGAGCAGGCCCTCGTCGGCCACCTCGTTGAGCGAGATGACCATGATCTCGCTGGACAGGATGAAGTCGGTCCGGATCGCTCCGGCCGTCATCGCCTTCTCCTGCTCCTGGCCGGAGGCCGCGACGGGGGCCTTGTTGTGGGGGTCGGCCTGCGAGTGGCCCGACAGCTTCTCCCAGATCTTCTCCGCGCCCTCGTACGACAGGTAGAGGCCGCCGAGCATCAACAGGGGGGTGAGGATCCAGGGGAGGAACTGGCTGAGCAGCAGGATCGCCGGGAGGATGAACACGAGCTTGTTGCGGAGCGACCCGATCGCGATGTTCTTGATCATGGGCAACTCGCGTGCCGGGGACATCCCGGTCACGTAGCGGGGCGTCACCGCGGCGTCGTCGACGACCACGCCCGCAGCCTTGGCGCTGGCGCGGCCCGCGGCCGCGGTCACGTCGTCCACCGATGCTGCGGCGAGCTTGGCCATCGCCGCGATGTCGTCCAGCAGTGCCGCGAGACCGCCACTCATGGGTTGACCCTTCTCCGGGTGAGGTGTGCGCCCCCAGAGTAGGTGCCGGACGCGGTGTGCGTCAGCCCAGGCCGGGGGCGGCGAGGAAGACCTGGCCCGAGCCCGTCGCGGTGATCGAGGGGCTGGTGGCGGGGATGAAGACGGAGCCGCCGCTGCCCAGGTGGAGGGTGTGCTCCGTGCTCGACAGGGTCACCTCGCCCCGGGTGACCAGCGCGATGCGTGCACCCTCGGGGGCCGGCACGGTCAGCGACGCCCCGGGGGTGACCTCGAGGCGCCACACGTCGAACTCGTGGCAGTGCGTCGGGTAGCTCCACACCCCGGGGTCGGTCTCGGTGCCGTCGACCACCTCGGGGTCGCCCCAGCCGAAGTCGACCACGCGCACGAGTTCGTCCACCGAGACGTGCTTGCTGGTGAGGCCTCCGCGCAGGACGTTGTCGCTGCTCGCCATGACCTCGATGCCGGTGCCGTGGAGGTGCGCGTGCATCGTGCCGGCCGGGGTGTACAGCCCCTGTCCCGGAGTCAGTTCCACCCGGTTCATGAGCAACGCCGCCAGGATGCCCGGGTCGCGCGGGAACGTGTCGTCGAGTTCGAGGGCGGTCCGGGCGAAAGCGCCGAGGTCGCCGTCCGCGTCGCGGTGGGCCATCGCGGCGGCGAGGACCTCGTCCACCGTGTCGCCCTGGCGTTCCTTCATCGACAGGACTTCGAGGAACAACTCCTGCAGGCCCGCCTCGCCGCCGCGGGCCCGGAGGGGGGCGATCAGGCGCTCGACGAGCGGGCCGGCCTCCAGCGCTTCGAACAGCGCGATCGTCCGGACGGGGTCGCGGAAGCCGCACAGGGCATGGAACTCGGTGAGCGCGACGAGGATCTCGGGCTTGGGCCACGTGTCCTTGTAGATGCGGTGCGGCGCGGTCCGCGGGATGCCCGCGGCATCCTCCGCGGCGAACCCGTCCTCCGCCTGCTTCCGTGACGGGTGTGCCTGCAGCGACAGGGGATGACGGGCGGAGAGCACCTTCAGCAGGAAGGGCAGCTGGGGGCCGAACGCGGCCACGCTCGGGCCGCCCAACATCTCGGGCCGTTGGGCGAGGGTGGTGTCAAGGGTGGCGTCGGCCAGTTCGGACGGTGCGAGGGGGTGGGCTCCGAGCCACAACTCGGCCAGCGGCCGCCCGTCGGGTTCCGTCCCGAGCAACTCGTGGATGGTGTCGAACGTCCCCCACGGGTAGTGGACCAACGTGCCCCGCAGGTGCTCCATGCCGTGCGCACCCTCCTCATTGATCGTGGCCCACGGTGGACGGGGCGTCCTGTCCATTCTTCTCCGGGACCCCCGCAAGGGCAAGCAGCGAGGCCCGGTTGCCCCCCGCCCGGGTGAATGACACCGGTGTGATTCGTGGCTTACCATGAGGGCATGTCCGACGCACTGGCCCACGCCGCAACCGGTCTCCCCGAGTCCGGCCTCACGGAGTTCGAGGCCGACCTGCTCGACTTCGAGGCGGTCTCCTGGCGGGCCGCCGAGGGCAAGGACGCCGCGATCCTGCAGAGGTTCGACCTCTCCGTGCCGCGGTACTACCAGGAGATCAACGCCTTGATCGACCGTCCCGAGGCGCTGGCCCACGCACCCCTGCTCGTCAAGCGGCTGCGACGCCTCCGTGACCGTCGCCAGCAGGACCGCTCGGCGCGCCACCTGCCGTTCTCCTCGACCGTCTGAGCGGACGCCGGGGCCACAGTGCCGCCAGCCCCGGACGGCCGCGGAACATCCACACCGGCCCGAAGGGGGTGCCCGTCTCCGCGTGGGCGTAGCCGCCGCTGTGCAGGCCCGCATGGCGCTCCAACGGGTTCTCCCAGGCGGGGTTGCCCGTCCGGGCCAGGGACCACGCCGACCCCAGCAGGTAGGCGGGCAGGAACCAGACCCCGGCCACGGCGTACTGGAGGGCATGGCGGCGCTCATGGTCGAGGACCCCGGGGGTCTGCTCCTCCAGGCGTGCCATCGTGCTGGTCGTGACCACGACGTCCCCGATCGTGAACGCGCCCGCGGGGGGAAACCGGAGCCGGTAGCCCTCGGCCAGGAGCAGGCCGGACGCGGCGCGACTGACGCGTGCGCCGCCCAACCCGGCGACGAGGAGCCCCACGGGCGTGGTGAGGTTGAGCCAGTTGGCCGCGTGGCGGAGGCGGTCGCGGGGGCGCATGTCCGAAGCCTAGGGTGCCCGTCCCACGAGCCGGGGGAGCCGGAGGGGAGATAGCACTCGCTTGTCTCGAGTGCTAATCGGCTGGTAAACATGGTGTTGGCACTCTCGGTGAGGGAGTGCCACCAGCACCGGCCGTGTGAGACCTGCCGATCAGGTCGTCCGTCGCGGGCACCGTCCGGAGCACGTCAAGACATTCGAAAGGGCTGCCGCAGTGGCAAAGCTTATTGAATTCAACGTCGAGGCCCGCCGCGGGCTCGAGCGGGGCATGAACACCCTCGCCGACGCGGTGAAGGTGACGCTCGGTCCCAAGGGCCGCAATGTCGTCCTCGAGAAGAAGTGGGGCGCCCCCACGATCACCAACGACGGCGTCTCCATCGCCAAGGAGATCGAGCTCGAGGATCCGTTCGAGAAGATCGGTGCGGAGCTCGTCAAGGAGGTCGCCAAGAAGACCGACGACGTCGCGGGCGACGGAACCACCACCGCCACGGTCATCGCCCAGGCGATGGTCCGCGAGGGCCTCCGCAACGTGACCGCCGGCGCCAACCCGATGGGCCTGAAGAAGGGCATCGAGAAGGCCGTCGCCGCCATCGCCGAGGAGCTGGCCGCCCAGGCCAAGTCCGTCGACACCAAGGAGCAGATCGCCGCCACGGCGTCCATCTCCGCCGCTGACCCGACCGTGGGCGAGATCATCGCCGAGGCCATGGACAAGGTCGGCAAGGAGGGTGTCATCACCGTCGAGGAGTCCAACACCTTCGGGCTCGACCTCGAGCTCACCGAGGGCATGCGCTTCGACAAGGGCTACATCTCCCCGTACTTCGTGACCGACGCCGAGCGCATGGAGGCCGTCCTGGACGACCCCTACATCCTCGTCGCCAACAGCAAGGTCTCCAACCTGAAGGACCTCCTGCCCGTGCTGGAGAAGGTCATGCAGGCCGGCCGTCCGCTGCTCGTCATCGCCGAGGACGTCGACGGTGAGGCCCTCGCCGGCCTGATCGTCAACAAGATCCGTGGCACCTTCAAGTCCGTGGGCGTCAAGGCCCCGGGCTTCGGCGACCGCCGCAAGGCCATGCTGGGTGACATCGCGATCCTGACCGGTGGCCAGGTCATCTCCGAGGAGGTCGGCCTCAAGCTGGACGCCGTGACCGTCGAGCTGCTCGGCCGCGCGCGCCAGGTCATCGTCACCAAGGACGAGACCACCATCGTCGATGGTGCCGGTGACTCCGCGCAGATCGAGGGTCGCGTGGCCCAGATCCGCCGCGAGATCGAGAACAGCGACTCCGACTACGACCGCGAGAAGCTCCAGGAGCGCCTCGCCAAGCTGGCCGGCGGCGTGGCCGTCATCAAGGTCGGCGCGGCCACCGAGGTCGAGCTGAAGGAGCGCAAGCACCGCATCGAGGACGCCGTGCGCAACGCCAAGGCGGCCGTCGAGGAGGGCATCGTCGCCGGCGGCGGCGTCGCGCTGCTCCAGGCCGCTGCCGCGGTCAAGGACAAGGTCGCGGACTCCCTCGAGGGCGACGAGCTGGTCGGCGCCAACATCGTCTTCACCGCGGCCTCGGCCCCGCTGAAGCAGATCGCCGAGAACGCGGGCTTCGAGGGTGGCGTCATCGCGGAGAAGGTCGCCGGTCTCGAGCCGGGCAAGGGCCTCAACGCGGCCACCGGCGAGTACGTCGACATGCTGGCGGCGGGCATCCCCGACCCGGCCAAGGTGACCCGCTCCGCGCTGCAGAACGCGGCGTCCATCGCGGCGCTGTTCCTCACCACCGAGGCCGTCATCGCCGACAAGCCGGAGAAGGCTCCGGCCATGCCGGCCGGCGACGGTGGCATGGGTGGCATGGACTTCTGAGTCCGGTCGTTCCGAAACACCACGGGCGCTCCTGCATCGCAGGGGCGCCCGTGCTCGTCCGGGGTGAGGGTGAGCCCCCGGTCAGTCCACCTGACCCAGCCGCGGGCAGGGCGGCAGCGGGACCTCGTGGAGCCAGGCCGCGAACAGGGCCGCCCGGTCGCTCCCGGTGGCCCGGGTCACGTGCTCGATGAAGCCCTGCGTGGTGACGACGCCACCCGTGGCGACCCAGTCGCGGCAGAGGCCGAAGAAGGCCTCGTCACCGACCGCCGCTCGCAGGGCGTGCAGCGTCAGGGCGCCCCGCTTGTAGACCCAGTCGTCGAACATGTCGTCCATCCCGGGATCCGACAGCGGGGTGGACTGGCCCTCGGCGGGCAGAGCCCTCCAGTGCAGGACGGCGCGCTCGTCGGCGGTCCCGAGACCGCGTTGCTCCGACCACAACCACTCCGTGTAGCAGGCGAACCCCTCGTGCAGCCAGATGTCCTTCAGGAGCCCTGCGGTGACCGTGTTGCCGAACCACTGGTGGGCCAGTTCGTGCATGACCAGGCGCTCGTTGTCCCAGTCGTCGACGAGGTGGTTGATGCCGAAGCTCGCCATCGCCTGCGCCTCGAGCGGGATCTCGAGCGGCTCGTCCACCACGACGGCCCGATAGGAGTGGAAGGGGTAGGGGCCGAACCAGCCCTCCAGGGCGTCCAGCATCGCGGGCAGGCGTAGCAGCGGTGACGAGGCCGGGACCGGGCGCGTCCGGGGACGGACCAGCGTCACGCGCCCGTGGGAACCGGGCAGCGGCTGGTCGACGAGGCGTCCGATCGCGACGCTCACGAGGTAGGGGGCGGTCGGGGCATCCTCGACGAAGACGGACGTGGTGCGTCCGCCCTTCGTGGACTTCTGGACCGGACGCCCGGTCGCGACGCCGGTGTACTCCGCCTCGGTCGTGAGGGCGATGCGGTAGGTGGCGCGGTCATCGGCACGGTCGTTGCACGGGTAGAGCGACGGCGCGCCGTAGGGCTGCGAGGCGACCAGGATGCCGTCGGTGAGTTCCTCCCACCCGGCCGGCCCGTGGGCGCCGGGTACCGGGCCCGGCTTGCCGCTGTAGACGACCTGAAGCGTGGCCGTCCCGCCCGCGGCGAGGGGTTTGGCCAGCGGGATCGTCAGCTTGCGCGCCTTGTGGGTGTGCTTCTTGATCTTGGCCCCGTCGACGCGCACCTTGTCGACATGGAGGCCGCTGAGGTCGAGCCGCACCGCGGGCAGCTCTTCCAGCGCGCGGACGGTGAGGGTCGCCGTCGCGTCGAGCCTGTTGGTCGCCATGCGGTACTCGAGGGCGAGGTCGTAGTGCTCGACCTGGAAGGAGGTGTCACCGTGTCCGGGGAGGTAGGGATCAGGGACGGCGCGCACCGGATGATCCTGCCACACCCGCACGCCTCACTCGACCCACGGGCCGATGGGGTTCCCGATCCAGCGCGTCCGGCGCGGCACGGACTCGCCGCGCATCACCAGGGACGCCGGACCGATGGTCGAGTGGCGTCCGACCGTGGCGCCCGGCAGGACGACGCTGTTCGGGGACAGCGTCGCGCCGGCCTTCACGACCACGGTGTCCAGGGCGAGGACGCGGTCGTGGAACAGGTGGGTCTGGACGACGACGCCGCGCGAGATCGTCGCTCCGTCGCCGATCTCGACGAGGTCGGGTTCGGGCAGCCAGTACGACTCGTTCCACACGCCGGAGCCGATCCTCGCACCCATCGTGCGCAGCCAGATGTTGATCAGCGGCGTCCCGGTCGCCCAGCGGACGAACCACGGGGCGGTCACCAGCTCCACGAACTGGTCGGCCAGTTCGTTGCGCCACACGAACGAACTCCACAGGGGGTGCTCCCCGGGGCGCACGCGTCCGACCAGCAGCCGTTTGGGGATGACCGACAGCCACGTCGACAGGTAGCCCGCGGCGACCAGGACGTGGCCGCCGAGCGCCGCGGCCAGCCACCAGGAGACGGACGCCAGCGCCAGCAGCGCCGCGACCACCAGGACACCCAGGGCCATCGAGAACATCACCGCGACGATCCGGAACAGCTCGACGACCCCGCGCAGGACGCGGAGGGAGCGGGACGGGTCGTGGGTCAGGGAGGTGTCGACCTCCTGGACCGCCCGGCGCAGCGGGGACGGCGGGGAGCCGATCCACGACGTGGTCTTGCGGGCCTTGGCTCGCGGCGGCGCGGACGAGAGCACCGCGACCAGGCCGCGGGCGGGCACCTTGCGGCCCGGGGCCGCCATGCCGGAGTTGCCGAGGAAGGCGTCCTTGCCCACGCGGGTGCGGCCGGTGCGAAGCCAGCCGCCCCCCAGCTCGTAACCGCCCACGAGCGTGTCGTCGGCCAGGAACGAGTGCTCTCCGACACTGGCCAGCTTCGGGATCATCAGCACGGTGGACGCCTCGGCGTCCTTGCCCATCTCGGCGCCCAGCAGGCGCAGCCACACGGTCGTGAACCAGCCGGCGTACAGCGGGTAGAGCCACGTCCGGGCCTCGTCGAGGACACGGACGGTCGCCCACGCGGCGAGCCCGCGTCCGGAGTGCACGGGGACGTGCCCCTCGGAGACGAACAGGCCCAGGAAGCGGACCAGGCCCAGCACGAGCAGTGCGACGAGGGTGAAACCGGCGAGCACGGCCGGCGGCAGCCACGCGAAGGCGTGGCCGAGCAGGGTCGGGAGGTCCGTGCCCACCGGGGCGGTGGCGAGGACGAGGGCGGTGCCGGCGGTCAGGCCCGCGACCGGGATGCCCGCGATGGCGAGCGAGGCGAGCAGGTAGCCGAACCACCACAGGGGACGCCGACGCGGCGGCGCCTCCCAGGGGCCGCGGGCGCGGCGCTTGGCCTTCACGGCGGGCGAGCCCGTCCAGTACTCGCCGGCGGGGACGTCGGTGACCACGGCGGAGCCCGGTCCGACCTCGGCGCCCGCGCCGACCACCGTGTCGGGTCCGAGCGTGGAGCGCATGCCGATGCGGGCGTCGGCCCCGATCACCACGCGACCGACGTACAGCGTGTCGCCGTCGATCCAGTAGCCCGACAGGTCGGTCTCGATCTCGATGCTCGCCCCCTCGCCGACGGTCAGCAGCCCCGTGATCGGCGGCATCGTGTGGAGGTCGACGTTGCGCCCGATGGTCGCGCCGAGGAGGCGGGCGTACCAGGCCATGCCCGGTGCGGACGCGTTGCCGGTGGCCACGAGTTCCTCGGCGAGCCGCTCGGCCAGCCAGATGCGCAGGTGGGCGCGTCCTCCGCGGGGGTAGGTGCCCGGGACGACGGGGGCCAGGATGAGGCGCGCGCCGAGCGCGGCGAGGATCATCCGGCCCGGCGGAAGGACGAGCAGCAGCCACCCCAGGGTGACGATCCACCAGGGGGCGGGGGCCACCGGCAGGCCCAGCCAGCCGCCGAGGTTCACCCCGGTGGCCAGCAGCGTGAGCCAGCGGAGGGCGCCCACGGTGCGCAGCGGGACGATCGCCAGCAACTGGGCGACCCGCGTCCGGCGGCGGACTGGGGACACCCGCTCGTTGCGGCGCGACTCGGGGGCCTCCATCGCGGTGAGGTGGGCCGCCATCGCGTTCAGGCGCGGGTGGTCGTAGATGTCCGTGACGCCGGCCTCGGGGAACCGCCGGCGGATGCCGGCCAGGAGGTGGGCGACCGCCAGCGACGTGCCGCCGAGGTCGAAGAAGTCGGACGACGGGTCGGTCACGACGGTGCCCAGGGTGTCCGCCCAGAGGCCGGCGAGCCAGGACTCGTCCTGGGTGAGGGGCGTGGCCGACGCGTCCGCACCGTCGGACGCGCCGGCCAGCGGCCAGGGCAGGGCCGAGCGGTCGATCTTGCCGGACGTGCGCGTGGGCAGGTCCTCCACCACGGCCAGTCGGGGGACGAGGGCGGCCGGCAGTTGTTCGCGCAGCAGCGCCGTGGCGGCGTGGGTGTCGAAGTCGGGATCGGCGGCCAGGTAGCCGACGAGCACCTGCGTGCCGGCGGCGGTCCGCTGCACGGCGGAGGCGCCACCCCGGACCCCCGGCAGCGCCGAGAGGGCGGCGTCCAGCTCGCCGAGTTCGATGCGGCGTCCGCCCACCTTGACCTGGTCGTCGGCCCGCCCGAGGAAGAGCATCCCCTCGGGGTCGTCGACCACGAGGTCGCCCGACCGGTAGGCGCGCTCCCAGCCCAGCGACGGGAGCGGCGCGTACTTCTCGGCGTCCTTCTCGGCGTCGAGGTAGCGGGCCAGCCCCACGCCGCCGATGACGAGCTCGCCCTGCTCGCCGTCGGGGACGGGGCGGCCGTCGGGGTCGACGACGGCGAGGTCCCAGCCGTCGAGGGCCCAGCCGATGCGCACCGTCCGGTCGGGGTGCACCCGGGCGGCGGTCGCCACCACGGTCGCCTCGGTCGGCCCGTAGGTGTTCCACACCTCGCGGTGCTCGGTGGCGAAACGGAGGCCGATCTCGGGCGGGCAGGCCTCGCCGCCGAGGATGAGCAGGCGCACCTTGGCCAGCGCATCCGGGGGCCAGAGCAGCACCAGCGTGGGGACCGTGGAGACGACCGTGAGCCGGTGGGCGATGAGCCACGGCCCCAGGTCCATGCCGGACTTCACCAGCGAGCGCGGTGCGGGCACGAGGCAGGCGCCGTAGCGCCAGGCGAGCCACATCTCCTCGCACGAGGCGTCGAAGGCGACCGAGAGGCCGGCCATGACGCGGTCGGTCTCGTTGATCGGGTCGGACTGCAGGAAGAGCCGGGACTCGGCGTCCACGAAGGCGGCCGCCGAGCGGTGCTGGACGGCCACGCCCTTGGGCTTGCCGGTGGACCCGGAGGTGAAGATGATCCAGGCGTCGTCGGTGAGGTGGACCTCGGGCAACGCCTCGCGGGCCGGACGCCGGGGGCCGCGGGGTGTCAGGACGAGTCCGTTGCCCAGCACCCCCGCGACGTCGGCCTCCTCGAAGACGGTGCGGGCGCGCTCGTCCGGGTCGTCCGCATCGACGGGGACGTACGCCGAACCGGCGAGCAGGATGCCCATGATGGCGACGTACAGGTCGGTCGTGCCCGAGGCGATGCGGACCCCGACGCGGTCCCCGCGGCCGATGCCCGCGGCGGCGAGGTCGGTGGCGACCTCCTCGGCTGCGCCGGCGAACTCCTCGTACGTGAGCAGCTCCACGCCGTTGTCGAGGGCGTGCGCGTCGCCGAAGGCGTCCACGGTGGCGCGAAAGATGTCCACGAGGGTGCGGGCGGGCGGCGCGAGGTGCGCTCGGAGCTGGGTCACGGGGTGGCTTCTCCTTGGGTTTCAGCGTTACCGATGTATCGCCAGCGATGCATCTTAACCCATGGTGGCACCACTCTCCCAGCCACGGCGGTGCAACCCGCGGAAACGAGGCCGTTCCGGCATCATGTCTCTCATGAGCGGGACGCTGGAGGTCCGGGTGCTGGCGGCGCACGACGCCGTGCCGGCCGAGGCCGGTGGTGCCGACCGACTGGAGATCGTGGGGGAGCCGGCCGACGACGCGCGCTCGCCCGAGCCGGGAACGGTGGCGGCGATCCGGTCGCGCACGAACATCCACCTCCGTCCGGTGGTGCGGTTGCGCGCGGGCTATTCGACCGACGGCGGTGAACTGGTCCGGTTGCGGGGCCTGGTCGCGGCCTACCTGGACGCGGGTGCCGACGGTCTGGTGCTGGGCTTCCTGAACGGCCTGGGCGAGGTGGACGTCGAGGTCATCGGCGCGCTGCTGGAGGGGTACTCGTGCCCCTGGACCTTCTCGCGCGCCTTCGACACCGTGCTGGACCACGACGACGCCTGGGCGGCCGTGCTCGCGTTGCCGGGCCTGGACGGCGTCCGGACGGCCGGCTCGGCCCGCACGCTGGAGCACGGCCTGGACGAGTTGCTGCGTCGCGCCCGGGCGAGCGAGCGGGTGGCGTCACTCGTCGTCGCGGACGGCACGCTGCACCCCGATCACGTCCCGTGGTTGGTGCGCGCCGGCGTCCGCCAGTTCCACCTGGACGACCAGGTGCGTCCCGGCGGCTCGCGCAAGGCCTACGTGGACGAGGAGTTGGTCCGTTCGTGGCGGACCCTGATCGATGCGCAGGTGCAGCACGCACGGTTCTCCGTGCGGTAGGCCTGAGTGAGGCGTCCGGGCCCTCCCGGCCCGCGTGGACCCTGACGCACGCCCGTCAGACGGGGTGCCCCTCCAGGTCCGACTCGCCGCCCTCGGCGGGGCTCGGCGGGGCGGGGTGGTCCGACGGGCCCGGCTCGATGTGCACCACCGTCTGGCACTCGGGGAACGTCGCGGACACGGCTGCCTCGATGTCGTCGGCCAGGTCGTGGCTGCGGGCCACGGTCCAGTGGCCGGGCACGATCACGGTCGCCTGCACGAAGCGCTGCCGCCCGGACTCGCGGGTGCGCAGGTCGGCGACCGTCACGCGGCTGTCGCCGACGACGCTGTCCATCGCGCCACGGATCTGGAGGACCTCCTCGGCCGGGAGCGCCGCGTCCAGCAGGCCCACGGCGGAGCGGCGCAGGAGCCTGAAGCCCATCCAGAGGATGTTGACGCCCACGATCATGGCGACCAGGGGGTCGATCCACAGCTGCTCCGGGAAGATCAGCAACAGGCCGATGCCGCCGATGACGCCGACGGTGGTCCACACGTCCGTCATCAGGTGGTGCCCGTCCGCCTCGAGCGTGATCGAGCGGTGCTTGCGGCCCTGCCGGATCAGCACGAGGCCCATCACCAGGTTCAGCACGGTCGCCAGCACCGACAGCGCCAGGCCGATGCCGATCTCCTCGACCGGCTGGGGGCGCACGAAGCGGTTGATGGCGGACACGATGATGCCGGCGGCGGCGACGAAGATCAGCGCGCCCTCGACCAGCGAGGACATGTACTCGGCCTTGCCGTGGCCGAAGTCGTGGTTGTGGTCGGCCGGCTTGCCCGAGACCGCGAGCGCCCACAGGGCGACCAGGGCGGCGACCAGGTTGACCACCGACTCCAGCGCGTCGGACAGGAAACCCACCGACCCCGTGATCCAGGCCGCCGCGGCCTTGATCGTCACCGTCAGGACGGCGGTGAGCACCGACAGCAGGGCGAACTGCATCAGGAACTTCGTCGACACCACCTCAGGGGCGGGCGACACGTTGCTCTGCATGGGGATCCTTTCGCGCGAACCGCAATGCAGTGTAGTCGCGGCCCGGCCCCGAAGACCATCGGTTGCCGTCGGATGCGGCCGGGGTCCGGGTCAGATGGGGACGGTCGACTCCTCGACGTGCCCCACATCGCCCGGCCAGTCGTCGGGCTCGTCGACGGACGCCACGAGCTCGGCCAGGCCGGCGGGCCACACGGGCTCCGGCAGGGCGTCCAGCTCGTCCAGGCGGAGCCAGGCGTGGCCGTCCAGCGTGATGTGCTCATCGGGCGTGAAGCCGGCGACGTCCACCTCGAACCGCGACGTCCGCAGCACGTAGAAGCACTCGGCCTGCACGCAGACCTGGTCGGAGTAGCCGTGCGCGGCCACGCGGCGCATCACCGGCCCCACCAGGTCGGACGCGCTGGCCACCAGCCCCGTCTCCTCCGCGAGTTCCCGCAGGGCGGTCTGCACCTCGGTCTCGCCCGGATCCATCCCGCCGCCGGGCGTCGTCCACCACCGCGACCCCGGGACGCCCGGGTCCGTGTCGGCGAACAGCAGGACGTGGGTCCCGTCGGTGACGACCACCCGGGCGCCGCGGCGCGTCCTGTGTGGACGCTGGCCCGGGGGGACCGGAGTGAAGTCGCGCGAGCGGAACGGAACGGTCATCGGCCCTCCTCGGGGTCCTCACCCCGGCGCATCGCGTCTCCCACGACCAGGGGCACGACCACGAACAGCGCCAGGTCGACCAGTTGGGCGACGTCGGTCGCGTTGCTGTACCACGTGAGCGGGTCGAAGGAGCCCGGCTGGGTGAACGGGGCGACGAAGCCGAGGGCGAAGGCGCCCAGCACCCCCCACGAGAAGAGCCGGCCGATGAGGCGCCGCCGGTACCGCACCCGGGCCGCGAGCACGGACGCCACGACCAACATCACCACGGAGAACGGGTTCACCACGGCGCCCACCCCCAGGCAGACGAGCACGCCCGGGGTCACGTTGCGGGCGATGGCGCCCAGCGTGACCGGCTCGAAGTGGTGCGGGGCCGGGACGGGCTGCTGCCACGGCGGGGGGCCGGGCTGCGGGAAGCCGTCCGGGTTGACCTGGGCCGGGGGCCACGCCGGTGGCGGCCCCGGGACGTGGTGCGGTGCGGGCGGGCCGCCGGTGGGGAACGGATCCTGGGGAGCCCAGGCCGGTGGGGGACTCGCCGGTCGGCCGGGGCCGGCCGGGGCGTGGGCGTGGCCCCAGGCGGAGGGCCCCCCGGGGGGCGGTGCGAGCGCCACGGGTTCCCCCTCGGGGGGAGGTGCCGTGCGCGGCGACCACGAGGTCATCGGGGTGGAGGCCACGTCGAACGCCTCGAGCGGATCGCGGCTCGGCGCGGCGGGGGGCACGACGGCGTCCAGGGGCGCGGCCTCCGGGCCCGCGAAGTCGGGGCGGGTGCCGGGCTCCTCCGCCGAGGCGGCCGGGTGCGCGTGCCCCTCCTCGGGTGCGAGGTCCGGAACCCCGGCGAGGTCGGGCTCCACGAACACGTCGGGGCGCTCGGTGGGCGCGTACTCGGGACCGTCGGTCCAGTCGGCCACGGCTCCTCCTTCCGCGTCGCTCGTCGCGTCGTGCCGTTCAGGCTACCCGAGCCGGTTTGTCGCCAACCTGCGGCCGCGCTGTGCCCCCGGGGGCTATCCGGTACGATGGCGCGGTCCCCAGTGTGACCAACAGGAGTGAGTGCCATGCCGACCGGCCGTGTGCGGTTCTTCGATGCCGACAAGGGCTTCGGGTTCATCGCCAAGGATGGCGGGAGCGACGAGGTGTACGTGCACGCCTCCGCGCTGCCCGCGGGGACACCGACCCTGAAGAAGGGCCAGCACGTCGAGTTCGGCGTCATCGAGGGCCGGCGAGGTGAGCAGGCCATCTCCCTGCGTCTCCTGGACGCGCCCGTGTCGCTGTCCAAGGCGCAGCGGAAGTCGCCGGAGACGATGGCGGTCATCGTCGAGGATCTGATCAAGATGCTCGACGCGATCGGCAACGGGTACCGCCACAACCGCCACCCTGATGCGAAGCACGCCGCCAAGACTGCCCAGGTGCTGCGCGCCGTGGCCGACGAACTGGAGTTGTGAGTGGCCACGAAGACCATCGAGGTGGACGCCGCCTGCGCGGCGGCCGTGGACCTGGCCCGCGCGGCCGCCGAGGCGCGCGCGGACGTCGCGGGGGTCGGTGAGCACCTGGCCGTCATCGGGGAGGGTTCCCGGGTCGCGACCCACTACTTCGCGGTCGAGCACCCCGGTTACACCGGCTGGCGCTGGGCCGTCACCGTCGCACGCGCAGCCCGCGCGAAGGTGGTGACCGTCAGCGAGGTCGTCATGCTGCCCGGCGACGGTGCGCTGCTCGCTCCGGCGTGGGTGCCGTGGTCGGACCGCATCCAGGCCGGCGACGTGACCCCCGGCGTCCTCATGCCCACCGCGGACGACGACCCGCGCGTCGAGGCCGGTTTCACCGGTGGCGACACCGCTCGGGACGCCGACCCCGCCGAGTGGGCCGCCACGCGGGTGGTCGTGGCCGAACTGGGGCTCGGGCGCGAACGCGTCCTCAGCCAGTACGGGCGTGACGAGGCCGCCGATCGATGGATCGACGGCGACGGCGGTCCCCACAACGCGATGACCAGGCAGGCGCCCGGGCTGTGCCAGGGCTGTGCGTACTTCATCCGGCTGTCGGGCTCGCTCGGCCGCTCGTTCGGCGTCTGCGCCAACGAGTTCTCGCCGCAGGACGCCCACGTCGTCTCGGTCGACCACGGCTGTGGTGCGCACTCCGACGTCGTCGAGCCCGAGCGGGGCGTGGACCTTCCGCGCCCGGTCTGGGACACGATCTCCATCGACGACCTGCTGTTCGACTGAGCACATCCGGACGGGGTGGGATGCCACCCCTGTCGACGCGAGACGGTGCGATCCATCGGTAGCGATGGGCCTTAGGCTTCGGCCATGTCTTCCAGCACCACGGCGCCCGCGCCTTCCGGGCTCGACCGCTACTTCGGCATCTCGCGCCGGGGGTCGAGCGTCGCCCAGGAGGTCCGCGGCGGCCTCGTCACCTTCTTCACGATGGCCTACATCATCGTGCTCAACCCGCTCATCATCGGCACCACGCCCGACATGAACGGCAACCTGATCAGCGGCCTGCCCGCGTCCGACCCGGCGAACGTCGGCCCGAGCATCGCGATGGTGGCGGCGGCCACGGCGCTGGTGGCCGGCCTGATGACGCTCCTCATGGGCGTGTACGCCCGCTACCCGCTCGCGCTCGCGGCAGGCCTGGGCCTGAACGCGATGCTCGCCTTCGTCGTCGCACCGCAGGTCACGTGGCCGCAGGCGATGGGCCTCATCGCGTGGGAGGGCCTGATCATCCTGGTCCTGGTGTTGACCGGCTTCCGTGAGGCCGTGTTCCGGGCCGTTCCCCGGGCCCTCCGCACCGGCATCGCGGTCGGCATCGGCCTGTTCATCGCGCTGGTCGGCCTCGTCAACGCCGGTGTCGTGCGCCCCGGCGCCGGCACGCCCCTCACCCTCGGCATCGACGGCACCCTGGCGGGCTGGCCGATCGCGATCTTCACCCTCGGGCTGGTGCTCCTCGTGGCGCTGTACATCCGGCGGGTGAAGGGCGCGATGCTCATCTCCATCGTCGGCATGACCGTGCTGGCCTTCATCGTCGAGGCCGTCGCGCCCGTCGGCGCGCGGACGGCCGAGAACGCCGCCGGCTGGTCGCTGACCGTGCCGGCCCTCACCGGCCAGGGCGTCGTCAGCCTTCCCGACCTCAGCCTGATCGGCCGCGTCGACATGCTGGGTGCCTTCCAGGTGAGCCCCCAGGTCACGCTCACGATGCTCATGACGGTCTTCGCCCTGCTGCTGGCCGACTTCTTCGACACCATGGGCACCATCGTCGCCGTGGGTGCCGAGGGTGGCCTGCTCGATGCGGACGGCAACCCCGAGCGCACGCGCGAGATCCTCGTCGTCGACTCCCTGGCCGCCATGGCCGGTGGCCTCGGCTCGGTCTCGTCCAACACCTCGTTCGTGGAGTCCGCCGCCGGCGTCGGTGAGGGTGCGCGCACGGGCCTGGCCTCGGTGGTGACCGGCGTCGCCTTCCTGGTCAGCCTCTTCGTCGCCCCGCTGGTGGCGCTGGTCCCCTCCGAGGCGGCCGCGACCGCCCTGGTGTTCGTGGGCTTCCTCATGCTCGGCCAGGTGATCCATGTCGACTGGACCGATCCGGAGGAGGGCTTCCCGGCTTTCATGACCATGGTCATGATGCCGTTCGCCTACTCGATCACCGCCGGGCTCGGTGCCGGCTTCATCTTCTGGGTCATCATCAAGGTGGCGCGGGGCAAGGCCCGCGAGATCCACCCGCTGCTCTGGGTGGTCGCCGTGGCCTTCGTCCTCTACTTCTCCCTGGGGAACCTCACGAGCCTGATCGGCTGATCAGGAGCGGTACCACGCAACGAGGTCGGGCGCAGGGCGTCCGGCCTCGTTCGCGTCCCGGGACCATCGTTCGAAGCCGGCCAGCCACGCGGCCACGTCGCGGGCGAGCGGGGCCTCCTGCTCGAGTGCGGCCACCGCCTGCCTCCACGCGGATGCCATGGCCACCGCCTGATGGCCCCGCACGTAGCCGTCCGCCATGCCGGGCAACAGCTTCACCGGGATCGCGACGTCGCCGGAGAAGAGCTGGCGCATCCCGAAGCGGCTCGGCAGGCCGGCGGCGGCGAGCGTGAAGTCGAGGTCGTCGATCGTCCTGTCGCCCGCTTCGAAGCGGTGGGTGCTCCAGGCGGTGTGGACGACGAACGCGTCCACGAGCGCCCAGGCCGCCTCGCGTCGGTCGGGAGGGACCTCCCGGCCCGCGGCGACGTCGGCCAGGTCGCGGCCGGTCGGGACGCCGGGACGGACGACGGGGGCGCCGACGGCCCGGCGCGAGAACGGGCCCAACTTGGACAGCAACCCACCACGCCGCGCGGTGGGCGCCGGATCGGGCGGCCAGGTCGCGAGCGCCACCGCCCGCAGCCGCGCGACGGCGGCGTCCGTGCCGGAGAAGGCATCGCGCAACTCGTCGATGCTGATCGCGTGGAGGCTGACGGTGCCCATGCCCACAGCCTAGGTCGACCGGGGGGCCGGAGCGGGGCGACAGCTAGACTGGCGCGGTGAGGCTGAGGGCGCAGAACCGCATCGTGACAGGGGCTTTGGTGCTCCTGCTGTTGCTCGTGGTGGTCGGAGCCCTGCTGTCCGCCGCACCCCCGGCGCGGGCCGAGGAGGCCTTCCGCCTCCAGGTCCGGACGCCGCCCGCGGGCATGACGACCGACCACGAGCGCTCCCGGTACTGGTTGCTGGACAAGGCGTCCGGACGCCTCGCGCTCACCGCCCTCGCCGAGGACGGCACGGTCCAGGGGCGCATGACCTCGCGGGACAGCCTCGTCGACGCGGCCGGCATCGCCTACGACGCCGGCGAGTTGTACGTCGCCGACATCGGGGGCCCACGGTCCGAGGTCACGGTGCTCCAGATTGTGGAGCCGTGGCCCGGCACCGACATCCTCAAGGCCGTGCCCTTCGTGCTGACCTACCCCGACGGCAAGCAGGAGGGCACCGCGATCCTGCTGGGTCGCGACGGGCGGCTCCACCTGGTCACCGGCGGGGAGACGCCCGGCATCTACGAGGCACCGATGGTCCCGTCCAGCAGGGCACCCAACCCGCTGACGCGCATCGCGGACGCCCCCGCCGGGGTCACCGACGGGACGGTCCTGTCCGATGGGCGCTGGGTGCTCCGGACGGACACAGCGGTGCTGACCCTGGACCCGCAGACCCACGCGGTGCTCGGCCAGACCGACATCGGTACCAAGGAGCAGGGCCAGGTGCTCACCCAGGCGCTCAGTGGCCCGGCGGTGCTCACGGCGGTCGGAGCCCAAGGCCTCGTGACGCGCACCGCAGTGCCGGGCCCGCAGCCGACCACCGCGCCCGCCCCGGCGCGCACCCGGGCCGCGGCTCCCCGCCCCGACACCGCGCGGGGTGACGCCGGAGCGTCCGCCCTCCAGCAGGCCGGGACGATGCTGGCCCTCGGCGCCGCCGCGGTCGTGGCGGTGCTGGTCGGGTTCGTGGTGCTGATCCGGCGCTAGGGTGGTCCCGTCGCGGCAGAAGGAGACGGCGTGAGTGACCTGATCGACACCACCGAGATGTACCTCCGGACCGTGTACGAACTCGAGGAGGAGGGCGTCCCGCCGTTGCGCGCGCGGATCGCCGAGCGGTTGGCGCAGAGCGGCCCGACGGTCAGTCAGACCGTCCAGCGCATGGAGCGGGACGGTCTGCTGCGGGTCCTCGACGACCGGACGATCGAACTCACCCCCGAGGGACGCGCCAAGGCCACCAGCGTGATGCGCAAGCACCGGCTCGCCGAGGTGCTCCTCACCGAGGTGATCGGCCTGCCACTGGAGCTCGTCCACGACGAGGCCTGCAAGTGGGAGCACGTGATCTCCGACGCCGTGGAGGACCGGATCGTCGCGATCCTCAACGCTCCCACCCGGTCGCCCTACGGCAACCCCATCCCCGACGCCGGGACGCTGGGTCCCCGGGCGAGTGACGCCGACGACGTCCACAGCCTCTCGGCGGTCCTCGGCCGCGAGCGGTCCACCACGGTGGTCGTGGAGCGGCTGACCGAGGTCATCCAGGCCGACCCGCCCCTGATCCAGCTGCTGCAGGGTGCCGGCGTGGTCCCCGGTGCGACCGTGACCGCCGAGCCGGCGGATGGCCGGCTGCTGCTCACGGCGTCCGGCCGGGCGACCACGGTCGACGTGGACGTGGCGCACCACCTGTTCGTCCGCCTCCCATGATGGATGCCGCCCTCCTGCGGCCGCTCCTGGCGGGCCACTGGTACGACGCGCTGTCCGCGGTCCTGGACGCCGAGGTCCGGCGCGGCGCGGGAACCCCGAACCTCATCCGTGCGCGCGACCTGGCCACGGCCGCCAA
The DNA here is from genome assembly GCF_059516005.1 of Propioniciclava sp. LT294. Classification (NCBI taxonomy): domain Bacteria; kingdom Bacillati; phylum Actinomycetota; class Actinomycetes; order Propionibacteriales; family Propionibacteriaceae; genus Propioniciclava; species Propioniciclava sp. LT294. Next base: position 16,894 of record NZ_JCAKNG010000007.1, on the reverse strand, counting down.
GCGCGTCCTCGACCTGGACGCCGAGGACTTCGGCGCGATCGCGGCCGCCTTCCCCCGGGCGGAGTGGCGCGACGGGCTGAACGGGGCGTGCTTCCCCGCCGAACCGCGCAGCCACGAGCGTGGGGCCCTGGGGTCCCTCGTGCCCCTGTACGAACTCATGCTGGAGGTCCTCGACCTCCGCGCCCTGCGCCACGAACCCCTGCAGGTCGTCGTCACGGCGCACCTGATCGGGGAGTACCTGCCCCAGCTGGCCTGGGAGTCGACGCTCGGACACGCCGGGGACCCGCTCCGGCTCGGCGAGTACGTCGGGGAGCGATGGGGAACCGGGGACCCGGCCTGTGCCCACTCGTCGGCGCTGCGGACGACGGCCCGCCGCGCCCTGCACGCGTGCTGGGGCGACGAGGCGGGCTACCGCTCCTACCTGGACCGCTTCCACAGCCGGCAGGGGGCCGCGCTGGCCGTGTGCGCGATGCACCACGGGGCCACCGACGCGGGGGAACGCCCCGACGTCGGCGAGACCTGCCCGAACCCGTGCTCCTGGGCGGCCCGGGGCTCACGCGAGCAGCAGCGCGACCTGGACGCCCGCGTCCGGCTCGCGCTCATCTACCAGGGCTCCCCGATCGTGGCGCTCCGCCACCATGCGCCCGTGGGCCACTTCTTCGGCGTGCCCAGCACGTCGGAGATCTCCGAGGCGTGGCTGGCCACCTGGCAGCGGCTCGTCGCGCCGTGGCCGGACGGCAGCAACCCGCTCACCCTCGGTGCCGCACCCGGGCGCCCCGACCCGTCCGAGGCCCTGCCGGGGATGGCCGCGCTGGTCTCGGCCGTGGCGGGGGCCAGCCTCGGCCCCGGACGCCTGCTGCGCGACATCGGGGCGACCATCGCCGTCCTCGAGGACGCCTGATCCGGCGGGCCCGGGAATGTCGGGCCGCGCCTTGTTGTTGAGTGAGAGCACCAACGAGAGGAACATGCCCCATGGCCACCATTGAGCTGACTGCCGACAACTTCGCCAGCACCATCGAGAACTCCGACACCCTCTTCATCGACTTCTGGGCCGCGTGGTGTGGCCCGTGCCGCATGTTCGCCCCGGTCTTCGAGGGCGCTGCCGAGAAGCACGAGGACGCCACCTTCGCGAAGCTGGACACCGAGGCGCAGCAGGAGATCGCCGCCGCGCTCGAGATCCAGTCGATCCCGACCCTGATGGCGTTCCGCGGTGGCGTCCTGGTCTACCGCGAGGCCGGTGCCATGAACGCCTCCGGCTTCAACCAGCTCGTCGAGGCCGTCAAGGCCCTCGACATCGACGAGGTCCGCCAGCAGGCCGCCGCCGCGCAGGCCGCCCACGAGGCTGGTCATGACCACGATCACGACCACGATCACGACCACCAGCACTGAGACGCGTGGAACTCCAGTTCGGCCTCGACACCTTCGGTGACGCCACGGTCGACGACGACGGGCAGCCGGTCTCACAGGCCCAGGTGATCCGTGACGTCGTCGCGCAGGGCGTCCTCGCCGACCAGCTGGGTGTCGACTACTTCGCCGTCGGCGAGCACCACCGGCCTGACTTCGCGGTCAGCGCGCCGGACACGGTGCTCGCCGGTCTGGCGACCGCCACGAAGGACATCCGCCTCGGCTCCGCCGTGGTCGTGCTCAGCTCGGACGACCCGATCCGCGTCTACGAGCGGTTCGCCACGATCGACGCCATGAGCGGCGGCCGCGCCGAACCCGTGCTGGGTCGCGGCTCGTTCATCGAGTCGTTCCCGCTCTACGGCTTCGACCTCGCCGACTACGAGAAGCTCTTCGAGGAGAAGCTCGAGGTGTTCTCCCTCCTGCGCGAGGAGGAGCCCGTCACTTGGTCGGGCACCTACCGGACGCCGATGGAGGCGGTCGACGTCTTCCCCAAGACCGAGGGCGGGCGCATGCGCTCGTGGGTGGCGGTCGGCGGTTCTCCGCAGTCCGTCGTCCGGGCTGCCCACTTCCGCTTCGGCCTCCAACTGGCGATCATCGGCGGCCCCGCCGAACGCTTCAAGCCGTTCGCGGACCTGTACCGCCGCGCGGTCGACGAGTTCGGCGTGACCACCGAGATGCCGATCGCGGTCCACAGCCCCGGGCACGTCGCCGAGACGGACGAGCTCGCCGCCGAGCAGCTCTACCCGCACTTCAAGGCCAACCGCGACCGCATCGGCCGCGAGCGTGGCTGGGGGTCGATGGGGCGCGACGAGTTCGTCAACGAGATCGAGCACGGCGCCCTGTACGTCGGGTCCCCGGAGACCGTGGCTGCCAAGATCGCCGCGACCGTCCGCGACCTGAAGGTCGACCAGTTCGACCTCAAGTACGCCAACGGTCCGATGCCGCACAGCCAGCTGATGCAATCCATCGAGCTCTACGCCACGCGCGTGGTCCCGCTGGTCAAGGAGATGCTCGCCTGATCGGCTGACTTCGTCAGTGGCGGACCAGGCCGCGCAGGGCGTCGAGCCCGACCGGCTCGACTGCCTGCGTCGCAACGACCGCGAGTCGGGGGGCGAGCTGGGTCGCCCGTTCCACTTGGGTCTGTTCGGCGTGGGCGCGACGGGCCAGCAGGGGCGAGGTGGGGGACGCCCCGAGCAGCGAGTCGTTCACCACGCAGGCCCACGGGCGGATGCCCGCGCGGGACAGGTCGTCCACGAGCGCCTCGGCCTCGAGCACGGGGGTGGGCTCGGGTGACGTGACGATGATGACCTGGGTGTGTGCCGGATCCTGCAGCCTCATGAGGGGCGTGGTGAGTCGTCCCCGCTGGTCGTCGTCGAGGTGGCGGATGATGTCGCGATGGTAGGAACCGGTGGCGTCCATCAGCAGCAGGGTGTGGCCGGTCGGCGCGGTGTCGATCACGACGAACTGCCTGCGTGCCTCGTTCACGGCCCTGCTGAACTGCTGGAAGACGGCCACCTCCTCGGTGCAGGGGCTCATCAGGTCCTCGTGCAGGGCGGCCCGGCCGGCATCGTCGAGGTGCCTGCCCTTGGTCGCCATGACACGGTCACGGTAGGTCTGGGTCGCCTCCCGGGGGTCGATGGCGTCGACGGTGAGGCCCGGAACGTCGCCGCACAGGGTCGACGTCAGGTGGGCTGCCGGGTCGGTCGTCGTGAGGTGGACCTTGTGTCCCCGCTCGGACAGGGCCAGCGCAATGGCTGCGGCGATCGTGGTCTTGCCGACCCCGCCCTTGCCCATGGTCATCACCGCCCCGTGGCCCCGGGACGCCAGCTCGTCGACGAGGGTGGCGAGGTTCGCGGCCGGTGACGGGACGGCAGCAGCGGCGGGCCCGACGTCCGGGGTGGGGGAGAAGAGGCTGTCGAGGGCGGCGAGGCCGACCATGTTGGCCGGCTTGAGGGCTATGTGGTCGACGGTCAGGTCGCTCAGCTCGGGCGGCAGCGCCGCCAGGGTGCGCTGCTCGCGCTCACGAATCGCGACGTGGAGGGGGTCGCCCTCGTCGGCAGGCAGGACTCCGTTGATCACGAGATGGGTGGCCCGAATGCCCAGGTCGGCCAGTTCGGTCTGCGTGCGAGCCACCTCGCGGACGGTTGACTGCTGAGCCCGTGCCACCAGCACCAGGCGGGAGATGGCGGGATCGGTCAGGGAGAGCACGGCGTCGCGGTACGTCGCGCGGTTCCTCTCCAAGCCGCTCATGGGACCCAGGCAGGAGGCGTCGCCGGTGCCCTGGTCGAGGAAGGTCGTCCAGTCGCCCGGCAGTTGCAGCAGCCGGAGCGTGTGGCCCGTGGGTGCCGTGTCGAAGACGACGTGGTCGTAGTCGGCGGTCTGTTCAGGGTCGGCCAGGAGGGCTGCGAACTCGTCGAACGATGCGATTTCGGTGGTGCACGACCCCGAGAGCTGCTCGGTCAGGGCCTCGATCTCGGCCAGGGGGAGTACCGAACGCACCGGGGCGATGATGCGCTCCCGATAGCCGGATGCCGCCTGCTCGGGGTCGATCTCGAGCGCGGCGAGGCCCGGCACGTGGGGGATCGGGGTGACCCGGTTGCCGACCGTCAGGCCGAACACCTGCCCGACATTGCTGGCCGGGTCGGTGCTCACGATGAGCACGTGACGCCCCGCCCTCGCGAGGGCGACCGCGCTGGCGCAGGCGATGCTGGTCTTGCCGACACCCCCCTTGCCGGTGAAGAACAGGTGCCGGGGCGGACTGGCGAGGAAGTGCACGGAACTCCTTGTCATGTGGATCAGCAGCGGCGCGCGGACTCGGTGAGGGGGTCCGCCTCGGTCAGCTTCTCGAGGTGGTGGCTGATCGCGGCCAGCCTGGATCGGGTCACGTCAGCGATCCCCATGCCCGCAGGCGTCCGGCGGCCACACCAGTACTGGCGGCCCCGGGAAGATTCGAACTTCCGACACATGGTTTAGGAAATCCTTCAGGCCCCCCGAACGACTAGCTTGCGACACCTAAAACCCCTAGCCATACGGTGATGGCCGAACATCACCAAACATGCGGTTTGACGGCTTTACCGACCATATACCGACCAAACTCGAGGGTGTTCGATTATCCCTCGGGGCCTGTGTGGGTCCCAGTCGGAGGCGTCGGTCGGGCCGACCCGCTTCCTTGTCCACAGTCCGGCTTTGAGAAGATCGCGAGCCTCGTTCAGAAGCAGTTACTGTGTGAACAGATCCCACCCCCGGGACTGTGCTTGGCGTTCGTTACTCCGACATCGCTGTCGGACGCCTCGCTCTTCTTGGAACTCAGGTGGATTCGCGTGTCCCTATACGGGGATTTGCGTGCTTGTGGAGTTCGAGGAGGCCTGCATGAACAACCGCACCAAGGCACTGGCCAGCGCCATCACTGCTGCGCTGTCCCTCGGGCTGGCCGGGTGCATCACCACCAGCTCGCCATCGCCGACCCCGACACCCGTGGTCTCGGAGTCCCTGACGCCGAGCCCGACCCCCACGTCCAGTCTCACGCTGTCGCCCGAGCAGGAGGCTGCGGCAGATGCGGTCGCCAAGTTCTACGAGGTGGTCAACCAAGTGGCAACCAACAATGAGGTAGACCTCAACAGCATCTACGAGGTAGCAGGTGGGGACGCAGCCCAGGCGTGGTTGCGAGACCTGCAGGCGATGAAGGTGGCTGGGCTGGTCCAGACAGGTGTCGCGGTACCAGAGGTCCGCGATGTCGAAGGGGACAACGAGCCCTACGTCGTCGCGACTTGTGTGGATACCACCCAAGCAGATGTCATTGACAAGCAGGGCAAGTCCGTGGTCGGAGAAGGCAATCCGACGCGGATCCTCTACCACTTCACGGTTGAGACGGTGGGGTCGGGGCTGCGCGTCACCAAGTCTGAAGCGGTGAGCACAGGATGCTGAGGGCCCGCGTCGCTGTTCTCGTTGCGGCCCTTTTGGCCCTCATCTATCCGCCTGCGGCTTCGGCGGCCCCGCCGCCTCCGTCCGCGGTCTCCTGCCCTGAGGGGGAGACCATGGTCGGCGGCTTCTGTGTGCTGGTCGTGGCCCTTCCGGGGGGTGATTCAGGCAGTCCCGGAGTCGCAGCCATCCCCGCCCCTCGACAGTGCTTCGACCGGGGTCGGGTGGTCGCGTGCTTCCACGAGGAGTATGGGTCGTGGAGTGCGGCTAATGGGTGCTACTTGTCGCCGGCGCCATTGCAGCCGGTTGCGGGGCATCCGGTGTGGGAGGCGCGGACGGACGGGGTGATCTACAACTGTGTTCATCCGTCGAATCCGGGGTTCGTCACGATGGTGTGGGGGCCGGCGTCGGAGATGGTGCAGCCGCGGGCTCTGGCGGAGCAGTTGCGGGCGTCGATGAGGTTCGATCCGGTGTCGATCGGGATCGTGCCGGAGCCGGGTCCGGACCGGTTGGGTCTGGTGGGTTTGCCGACGTGGATGTGGGCCTCGAACCCGGGGCCGACGACGTTGGGACCGCAGACGCGGAGCTTGTCTGCGGGGGGCGTGTCGGTGACGTTGAGCGCTGAGGTCGTCTCGACCCGTTGGGAGATGGGCGATGGCGGGGTGGTGACCTGCCGTGGTCCGGGCACCCCGTATGAGGACCGCTTCGGCGCGATCGATTCCCCCACGTGCGGCTACCGGTATTCGGAGCAGGGCACCTACACGGTGCGCGCGTTGACGAACTGGTCGGCGGTGTGGAGGTCGAACACCGGTGAACACGGCGTCTTCACCTGGCAGGTCGTGAGTTCGACCGTGATCAACATGGGCGAGGCCCAGGCACTCAATCAGTAGAAGGAACCGATGATGACCACCACCCCCACCCGGTCAACCACGAACAACCATCCCGCTCCCGTCCAGCCGCCCCCGTCTGACGGGGTCGTGACCCCACCGAAGCTGCGCCGTCGCCCCTTGGTGGGTGGCATCGCGGCTGCCCTGGTGTTGCTGGGCGGTCTGGGTGGTGTGTGGGCGTGGCAGTCGTCGACTTCAACGGTCGAGGTACTCGCCACCCGTGCCCCGGTCCAGAGGGGGGACAGCATTGGCGCGGACGCGCTGATGGTGGTGCGGGTGAACCCGGACCCCGCCCTGCAGCTGGTGCCAGCCGATCACTTCGACTCGGTGGTGGGGCAACGCGCGGCTACCGACTTGGTGGCGGGCGGCCTCCTGGCTGCGGGCCAGTACTCAGACGTGCTGCCGCCAGCGGAGGGCATGTCGGTGGTCGGAGTGTCGCCCGAGGTGGGGCTGATGCCGGCCGAACCGTTGCGGCCCGGGGATGAGGTCCGGATCGTGCAGACCCCGGGCGCCCAGGGCGATGTGGTGGCTGAGCCGGTGTCGTTGTCGGCGCAGGTGCTGGCGGTGCGGACCGTGGACACTCGCGTGGTCGTGGACGTGCTGGTGCCCTCGACCTTGGCACCTGAGGTCGCTGCCCGCGCGGCGACGGGCCGAGTCGCGATCGTGCTGGATGCCAGGGAGCGCTGAGGCATGGCGATCATCACGCTGGTGTCGGCGTCCGGGGCGCCGGGTGTGACCACGACGGCGTTGGCGCTGGCGGTGCGTTGGCCCCGCCCGGTGATGCTGGTGGAGGCCGACCCGCGGGGCGGCTCGAGCATCCTGGCGGGCTTCTTCAAGGGCACCATCGACCAGCCGGGATTGCTGCAGCTGGTTGTTGCTGAGCGGCAGGGCCAACTTGTTGCGGTGCTGCCGAGCCTGCTGCTGCCGATCGACGGCTCACAGGCCCACGTGTTGGCGGGCACCCGTTCGCACGACCAGGCGGTTGGCCTGGAGGGCTTGTGGGTGCCCCTGCTGGGGGTTCTGCGTGACTTGAGCGTCCGGACGGGTCAGGACGTGATCGTCGATGGCGGCCGGCTGGGGTGCGACGGCACTCCGATGCCGCTGTTGGTGGGGTCGGATGCCACCGTGCTGACGGTCGGCTCAAGCTTGCCGGCGGTGGCGGGCGCGCGGTCGTGGGCGGGGACGCTGCGGGAGCGGGCGAGCGGCGCGGTAGGTGCCTTGGTGGTCGGCGAGGGTCGACCGTATGCGGCCAAGGAGGTCGCCCGAGCGTTGGCGTTGCCACTGTTGGGCGCGGTCGAGTTCGCACCTGAGCACGCCGTTGTGTTCTCCGAGGGTGCGGCGCATCCGCCGGCGCGCGGGCTGGCGCGGTGGCGCCGCCGTTCGGCCGCTGACGCCTTCGCGCACTCGGGGTATGTGCGCAGCGTCGCCGCGGTGGGGGAAGCCCTCCGCGCTGTGAGTGGGACGGGTGCTGCGGTGACGGTCGAGGCTGGGGAGCGTGCATCATGAGCGAACGGATCAATGGGCACGACCTGACCCGCCTGCCGCTGTTCACCGGCGAGGTACCTCCCACGATGGCCGGCGAGCGGCCCGGGCGGGTGCGGGGCACCTTCCGGCTCACGGACCGCACCATCCCTACGGCCAGCCCTGACGGGATCTCGCCGACGCTGACTCCGAGCGTGGGGTTGGGGGCGGTTCCTGCCTCACAGCTCCCGGCGGGTGTGTGGCCGGTCGCGTCGGGTGAGGTGTTGGATTGGTCGCTGGTGGCGGCGTTCCGGGCGCAGGCCTCGGAGCAGTTGACGCGGGTGTTCGGGGAGGACCGGACCCATGTGTCACGGGAGTTGCAGGAGGAGCAGGGCCGGGCGATCGTGGTCGAGCTGCTGGACTCGGCCGCCGCTGACCTGGTGATGGCGGGAAAGCCGGCGTGGTCGCCGGGCTTGCAGGGGCGGCTCGCGCAGGCGGTGTTCGACGCGTTGTTCCGGTTGGGACGTTTGCAGCCGTTGGTCGAGGACGACCGGGTGGAGAACATCCTGATCGATGGCTGCGACCGGGTGTGGTTGGGCCTCACTGATGGCACGACGGTGCCGGGTCCGCCGGTGGCCGACTCTGACCAGGAGCTGATCGACTTCTTGTCGTTCTTGGCGTCGCGTTCGGAGGTGAATGCTCGTCCGTTCTCGGAGGCGCAGCCGTCGTTGCACCTGCGCCTGGATGGTGGCTACCGGCTGGCCGCGACGGCGTGGGTGACCCCGCGGCCTGCGGTGGTGATCCGCCGGCACCGGCTGATGCAGGTGCACCTGTCGGACCTGGTGGCCCGTGGTGCCTTGTCGGGGTTGGCCGCGTCGTTCTTGTCGGCTGCGGTGGCGGCACGGCAGTCGATCATCGTGGCGGGCATCCAGGGGGCGGGGAAGACCACGATGATGCGCGCCCTGGCTGCCGAGCTTCCCAAGGATGTTGTGATCGGCACGTTCGAGACTGAGTACGAGCTGCACCTGCATGAGTTCCCCGACCAGCATGATGTGGTGTTTGCGTGGGAGTCGCGCCCGGGTTCGGGGGAGCGGCACGCGGATGGGCGGATGTCGGGGGAGTACTCGATCATGGAGCAGCTCAACGACTCGTTCCGCTACGCGTTGGGTGTGCAGTTGGTTGGCGAGGTCCGCGGGCCGGAGGCGTGGCCGATGTTGAAGGCGATGGAGTCCGGCCCTGGGTCGATGTGTACCACGCACGCCACCGACGCCGAGGGCACGATCGGCAAGCTGGTGACCTGCGCGATGGAGGCCGGCTCGCACGTGACCAGCGACCTGGCGGTTCGCAAGCTCGCTCAGGTGGTCGACTTGATCGTCTACCTGCGCGTGGAGAGCATCACCCAACCGGACGGCTCGAGCCGCAAGGCCCGCTGGGTGTCGGAGATCGTGCACGTCACCCCGGGTGAGAGCGAGAAGGGCTACGCGCTCACCCACGTCTTCCGCGCAGCCCCGGGAACGCGCATCGCCATGCCGGGCACCCTGCCGGACACCTTGCGTGGCCTGGCCGGTCACGGGTTCGACCTGGCTGGCTTCTACGCCCAGGCGCAAGGGGGACGACCGTGATCCCCGTGGTGCCCGCCCTGTCGGGAGCCCTGCTGGTGGCAGGCCTGATGCTGGGTGTGTGGGCGATCGTCCCGCGCCCTGAACCGGTCGCGCGCCCCGCCCGGCATCCTGCCCGCAAGGGTCGCGTGCAGGTGTGGTGGCAGCAGCTGGGTCCACGGATGCGGTGGGTGTTCCTGGGGGCCGTGGTGGCCGGGGTGCTGGTGGGCGTGCTGACCGGGTTCGTGCTCGCAGCCGTTGTGTTGCCGCTGGCGGTGGCTGGCATCCCGTACTTGGCGGCGACCTCGCCAGAGACCCGTCGGATCGCCCGGTTGGAGGCGATCGCGGAGTGGACGCGCAGCCTGGGTGGGGTGTTGTCGGTCGGCGTGGGCTTGGAGCAGGCGCTGATCGCGACCCTGCGCTCGACCCCGGAGGCGATCCGCCCCGAGGTGGCCCGGCTGGTGGCCCGCTTGCAGGCCCGCTGGCGGACCGAGCCGGCGTTGCGGGCGTTCGCCGACGATCTGGATGACGCGACCGGTGACATGGTGGCCGGCGCCCTGATCCTGAGCGCCCGCCGGCGCGGCGCCGGACTGGCTGCCGTGCTGTCGGGTCTGGCCGAGACTGTTGCCGAGGACGTGACCGCCCGCCGCAAGGTGGAGGCCGACCGGGCCAAGCCCCGTCAGACGGCACGCATCGTGACCGGGATCTCGGTGGTCGCCTTGGGCGGACTGGCCTTGTCGGGCACGTTCATGGCCCCCTACGCCACCCCGCTGGGACAGGTTGTCCTCGCGGTCCTGCTCGCCGCCTACGCCGCCACGCTGGTGTGGATGCGCCGGATGACCCAGGGCACCCCGCTGCCCAGGTTCCTCGTCCGGTCCACCCAAGCCGAAACGGGAGCGGGGGCATGATGCCGACCAGTCTGCAGATCCTGATCCTATCTGGACTCCTCGTCGGTGCCGGCGTCGCCCTGCTCGCCGCCCGGCTGGTGCCGGCCCAACCCGACCTGGTCAACGCCCTGGACCGGCTCGCACCCTCTTCCCGAGTTCGACGCGCCCTCGACACCGACCCGACACCCACCGACCTGTCCGGACGGATCGGGGCGCGGGCCATGCGGCTGCTGCCGGCCGGCGTGTGGGGTCCGGTCCCGCTGCGGGAGCTGCGCCTGTTGCGCCGTCCGGTGGCGGTGTTCTACGGCCAGAAGGTCCTGTATGCGCTGGCCGCCTTGGCGATCGTGCCCGTGCTCGGCTGGCTGGTGTCGTTGTCCCTGCCCGTCCCTTGGCCGATCACGGCAGCGGCCGGCCTGGTGGGAGCGATCGTGATGTGGTTCGCCCCCAACTACGACGTGCGTGTCGAGGCGAAGGCGGCCCGGGCCGACTTCACCCGCTCCCTGGGGTCCTACGTCGACCTGGTCGCCTTGGAACGCAACGGTGGCGCGGGCGCCCGCCAAGCCCTGGAGAACGCAGCCCAGATCGGGGACTCGTGGGTCTTCCAACGCCTGCGCGAGGAACTGGGCCGCTCCCGCTGGTCGGGCCAAGCCCCCTGGGACGCGCTCGCCAGCCTCGCCGACGAACTCGGCCTCCCAGACCTGGCCGATTTGGCCGACATCATGCGCCTCTCCGGGGAGGAGGGCGCCCAGGTGTACGCCACCCTCCGCGCCCGCTCGACCGCCCTGCGCTCAACGCTGCTCGCGATCGAGACCACCAAGGCCAACGAGGCCAACGAGCGCATCGCCATCCCGGGAAACCTGCTCGCGATGATCTTCATCGCCATCATGCTCGGCCCGGCCATCTTCCGGCTCTTCTTCCCCACCTGAGACCTTTCACCACCCTCAACCCCCACCGAAAGGAACCCTGATGAACACCCTCACCACCGCCCTGTTCACCCGCTTGCTGATCGTGCGAGCCACCGTGGACGGCTGGCTCACCGACCGCCCCCAGCGCGGGGAACGAGGCTCGGCCAGCACCGACTTCGCCCTCTGGGCGGCCGCGGTCGTCGCGATCGCCGCCATCGTGATCTTCGCGATCACCGCCTTCGTCCAGACCCAGGTGGCCAAGCTCCAGTGACCAGCCGTCGACGCCGCGACGAGCGCGGGTCAGCCACGATCGACATGGCGATCTGGCTGCCCGTGCTCTTCGGCGTGGTCTTCCTCACCATGCAGGCTGGTCTCTACCACTACGGACGATCCGCCGCCCTCGCGATCGCCACCGCCGGCGCACGCGCCGGAGCCGTCGAACACGGCACCAACACCACCTGCCAACAAGCCGCCCACGCCCTCCTGGCGAAGGCGGGCGACGCCCTCGCCGGCGTGGCCATCGCCTGCGACCGCGGCCCCACCACCGTGACGGTCACCGTCACCGGCACCACCTTGTCCGTCATCCCTCTGGTCGTCCCGGCCACCACCCAGACCGTCACCCTCCCGGTGGAAAGGCTCACCCGATGAACCGGAGCAAGGGGGAACGCGGCAGCGCCAGCATCGAGGTCGCCATGGGCGTCCCCGCCATCGCGCTGTTCCTCGCCCTGGTCATCCTCGGCGGCCGAATCGCCCTCGCGCAGCAAGCCGTCCAAGCCGCAGCAGCCGATGCGGCCCGCACCGCGTCGCTCGCCCGCACCCAAGCCGACGCGCGCAGCCAAGCCCACCACGCCGCCAACCGGGTGCTGGCCAACCAAGGCGTCCACTGCACACCCGCCACCATCACCATCGACACCAGCCAATTCACCCGCCCACCCGGCACCCCAGCGGTCGTGACCGCGAGCATCACCTGCCGCCTCACCGCCACCGACCTCGGCCTCCCCGGCCCCACGTCCTTCACCGTGACCGCCCACCAGACCAGCAGCATCGACACCTACCGAGGACGCTGAACATGAACCCCCAACACCCCCGCCGCAGCGACGAGCGAGGCTCAGCCACCATCTGGATGGCCCTCACCGTCGTGGCGTTCATGCTCATCGTCGGGCTCGCAGTCGACCTCGGCGGACGCCTCCACGCCGTCCAAGCCGTCAACGACATCGCCGCCGAAGCCGCCCGCACCGGCGCCCAACACCCCACCACCGGCCAAACCATGCGCGGCCAAACCCCTACCCTCGACCCAGCCCAAGCAACCACGGCCGCCCTCGCGCACATCCACGCCACCGGCCACACCGGCACCGCCACCGTCCAAGCCGGAACCCTGCACGTCAGCGTCACCGGCACCTATGCACCGGTCTTCCTCACCAGCATCGGCATCGGCCCCCTGACCGTGACCGGCACCGGCCAAGCCCGACTCGTCCGCGCCCAGAACGGAACCGAACGATGAACCGCCTCAAGGGACTCGCCGCCACCCTCGGGATCGCCGCACTCGTGGCCGGACTCCCCGCCGCCCTCCTCGCCGTCGGAATCCCCGCCCTGTTCACCCGCCACGCCAACCCCCTCGAGGCACTCCTGCGGCCCGACGACGGCACCCTGTTCCTTGCCGTGCTGTGGATCCTCGGCTGGCTCGTCTGGGCCTACCTCACCCTCACCGTCGCCCTCGAGACCATCGCCGCCATCGGCCACACCCAGCCACGCCGGCTCCCCGCCCTGCCACACGCGTGGGCCCACCAGCTCGTCACCACAGCAGCCCTGCTGTTCGTGGCCACCAGCAGCCTCACCCCCAGCCCAGCCCACGCAGCCCCCACACCCATCACCACCGCAGCAGACCCCGTCCCAGCACAGGACTCGGCTCCGGTCGAACAGGCTGCCCAGCCGGTGACGACCACCGCGTATGTCGTGCAACCCGGAGACACGCTGTGGCGCATCGCGCAACACCACCTCGGGGCAGGGGAGCGCTACCCCGAGATCGTCGCCCTCAACGAACACCTGCTCGGCGGCAAACCCGACTTCCTCCGCGTCGGCTGGACCCTCACCCTGCCCGCCAGCCAACCCCGGAACTCCAGTGAGGTAGTGGTCATCCAGCCGGGGGACACCCTCACCAAGATCGCCGCACGCCACCTCGACGACCCCACCCGCTGGCCCGAGATCTACCAAGCCTCCACCCACATCAGCCAACCCGACGGACGCCACCTCACCGACCCCGACCACATCGACATCGGCTGGACCCTCCACCTCCCCACCAACGCCCCCGACACGGCGACGACCGAACCCACCCCGGAGGCCCAGCACTCCAGCACCACCCCCACCCAGCCTGCCCACACCATCCGGCCGAGTGTGCCCACGCAGGAAGCGACCCGAGCCCCGGCCGTTGAAGCAGACGCGGCCAGCGACACGACCGAGGCGCCCGAGCCGGCCGGAGACGAGGCGGAAGTGGATGACGCGGTGCCGGTGGCATCCTGGGTGGTCGCCGGACTCGCCGGCGGCGGACTATTGTGCGGGTCCCTGGCCCTCGGCCTGGGCAAGCGTCGGGCCATCCAGGCCCAACACCGCCGGCCCGGACGCACCATCCAGCCCACCCCGGCAGCGATCGCCCCCATCGAGAAGACGATCACCACCCGCCCCCAAGCCCGCCTCGACGTCGAAGACCTCGACGCCCTGCTGTGGTGGACCGCCCACGAACTGGCCCGCACCGGACAGACCGTCCCCACCCTGATCGCCGTCTCAGTCTCGGCCACCCACGTCGAACTCCACCTGACTGCGTCCCAGCCCGCGCCCAGCCCTTGGCAAGCCACCCCCGACGAACTCCGCTGGCAGCTGGACCGCAACCAGCAACCCCTCGTCGGCCCCGACCGACCCGGCGCTCCCGCCTGGCCCCAACTCACCACCATCGGCATCAGCGACGACGGCACCACCTGGCTGCTCAACCTCGAGGCAGCAGGCGTCCTCACCCTCACCGGGGACCCCACCAACACCAACGACCTGCTGCGCCACGTCATCGCCGAACTCGCCCTCAACCCCTGGGCCAGAGACGTCCGCATCGACTGCCTCAACACCTGCCCAGAACTCGTCGACCTCGACCCCAGCAAGATCCGACACCACACCACCGACACGGTCCTCAACCGCATCGCAGATGCAGGCGCCAACACCAGCAGCGAACTGGCCGACACTCCCGCGCCCACACTGGCCGACGCACGAGCCAGCAACGCCGGCTACGACCTGTGGCCCAGCCGCGCCCTCATCATCGGCCCCACACCCTCCACGGCCGACGTCGAAGAACTCGCCAGCCAGATCCTTACCGACCCCAAGCGGCGGACCGGCACCAGCCTCCTCCTGACCCACCCCACCGACAAGGAGGCCGGCTTGGAACTCCAACTCACCAACAGCGGACGCCTCCACGTGCCCGACCTCGGATGGGACCTCATCGCCGTCGGACTCACCAGCGACGAAGCCGAAGGCTGCGCCGCACTCCTCGCCACAGCCGACAACCTCGACGACACCCCCATCCCCGTAGAGACCGCACACGCCGACGCATCCGGAAACCTCATCACCACCGAACCCAGGAACCCAGCCGAGGCCAACCCCGGCTCGCTCCTGCCCGAAGCAGACGACGTCTACACCGCCCTCGGCGCCACCACCAGCGAAGACCTCAACGCCCTCGCCCCACCCGTGGCCCACCCGGTCATGGAGCAGATCAGCGAAGCCGACCCCAACCTCGACAACGATCTGGCCGAATGGCGAGCCGGCCACGGGGCGCGCCCCCGCCTTTCAGTGCTGGGTCCCATCCACGCCCGCGTAGGCACCGGCGGGAACCCACTGGCTGCCGCCAAGCGCAGGGCCTACTACACAGAACTCCTGGCCTACCTGTGGACCCAACCCCACGGCGCCACCACCGCCCAGGTCACCGAAGCCTTCGGCATCGCCGAGGAACGCGCACGCCGCGACCTCAGCAAGCTCCGTGAATGGCTCGGGACCAACCCCAACAGCGGCCAACCTCACCTCCCCACAGCCCGCAAGAGCCGCACCGGCCAACTCCTCGGCGTCGGCGTCTACGAGGTCAACGACCTCCTCGTCGACGCGGACCTCTTCAAACGCCTCCGCACTCGCGCACTCGCCCGCGGAGAAGCAGGAATCACCGACCTCGAAGCAGCCCTCAGCCTCATCGAGGGAATCCCGTTCACCGACGTCCGGCGCACCGGAGGAGCCTGGCTGGTCAGCACCGGCCTGCCCCAACACCTCACCTGCGCCATCGTCGACACCGCCCACCTCGTCAGCGTTCACGCCCTCGCCCACAACGACACCAACCTCGCCCAATGGGCCGCTGACATCGCCAACCGTGCCGCACCCGACGAACTCATCCCCCAACTCGACCTCGCCGCCACCGCCCAAGCCATGGGCCAACCGGCCGCAGCCCTCCGGCTCGTCCAAGAAGCGCTCGACCCCGACCCCGACGAAGCCCCCATCGAACCCAGCCACCGAACCAGCCAAGTCCTCACCAACCGCCGCTGGAAGGGACTGTCGGAGTAACGGTGTGTGGGGGTCCGGCCTGATCCGAAAGGAGATGGCCGTGACTGACACGACCGAGATGACCGAGATGATCGACCCCGTGACGGGAGAGATCATCGATCAGAAGCAGCTCGCCGAGCAGCTGCTCGCCCAGGCCAAGGCTCAGGGAATGTCCCTGGTCGGCCCGGGCGGGTTGTTGTCGGGGCTGACCAAGCAGGTCCTGGAGACCGCGCTGGAGGCGGAACTGACCGAGCACCTGGGCCACGAGCACGGCGCAGCGCCGCTGGGCACGAACATGCGCAACGGCACCCGGTCGAAGACGGTGTTGACCGAGATCGGGCCGGTCGAGATCGAGGTGCCCAGGGACCGGGACGGCTCGTTCACGCCGGTGATCGTGCCGAAGCGGAAACGGCGCCTGGACGGGATCGACCAGATCGTGTTGTCGCTGTCGGCCCGCGGCCTGACGACCGGTGAGATCGCCGCCCATTTCGAGGAGGTGTATGGGGCGAAGGTGTCCAAGGACACCATCAGCCGGATCACCGAGAAGGTCGCCGGCGAGCTCGCTGAATGGTCCAGCCGGCCACTGGACCCGCTCTATCCGGTGATCTTCGTCGACGCGATCGTGGTCAAGGTCCGCGACGGCCAGGTCCGCAACACCCCGTTCTACGTGGTGATGGGCGTCACCACCAACGGCGAACGAGACATCCTGGGGATCTGGGCCGGCGACGGCGCCGAGGGCGCCAGGTTCTGGCTGCAGGTGTTCTCCGAGCTGAAGAACCGCGGCGTCGACGACGTGCTGATCGCCGTGTGCGACGGGCTGAAGGGACTGCCGGAGGCGATCACCACCACCTGGGACCGCACCGTCGTCCAGCAGTGCATCGTCCACCTCATCAGAAACTCGTTCCGCTATGCCGGCCGGCAACACCGCGACGCCATCGTCAAGGCCCTCAAGCCGGTGTACACCGCCCCGTCGGAGGCCGCGGCCAGGGATCGGTTCGCCGAGTTCGCCCACGATTGGGGCGGGCGCTATCCGGCGATCGTCAGGTTGTGGGAGAACGCGTGGGCCGAGTTCGTGCCGTTTCTGGAGTACGACGTGGAGATCCGACGCGTGATCTGTACGACGAACGCGATCGAGAGCATCAACGCCCGTTACCGCCGGGCGGTGAACGCCCGCGGCCACTTCCCCAACGAGGCCGCCGCGATGAAGTGCCTGTACCTGACCACCCGATCGCTTGACCCCACCGGCCACGGAAAGGCACGCTGGGTCGTCAGGT